>CAYUVM010000010.1:0-24469 GCA_964447935.1 uncultured Cytophagia bacterium
GTTTCCATTTCAAACCCCGCTCATCGCCGATCTTCTTGCGGGTAATCTCACTGCGACGCGTTCCGGTGTAGCGAATGATCCAGAAAGCTAATTTTGCTTCCCCGTCGAGTTGGTTGGCAATCGCATTGATCTCAGTAGCACTGAGCACGCTGGGCAAACGGTGACGGTCGACTTTCATTTTCTCAATCGTGGGCAACCATTCCCGTGGCATCATGCCTTTCTTGACCGCCGCCTGAAACACCGTGCGGATATTCTCAAAGTCTTTGTTCACACCCCGTTTGATCTTGTCTTCGTCAATCGGCCAGCCCCGGTCAGTGTAATAATTTTTGACTTTCTCAAAACGGGCGTTTTTGAATTGGTCGAAATGCAGCGGCTTCAAATCAGTCACGAAAAAGTCTTTGCCCAAAACTGCCATGAACAATTTCATTGCATAGCGATTGCGGCTGATCGTTTCGGGAGCGACATCATGTTCTTTGGCGACGAGCACTTTGTCGGTTAATTCTTCCAAGGTGATGAATTTGTCCAGCTCTTTGTTCTCGCCGAACTTTTTGAAACCGGATTTGTGCAAAGCCACATCTGCCTGCAAGTGATTGAATTCCGCCTTGACCACGGCCAAGGGCGTGTGCTTGGGAAAATATTTGGTGCGCTTATGGCCGTTCAGATAAAACTGGACTTGATAGCCCGAACCAACTTTGCGTAAGTGTGCCATGATAGACCTGCCTTTTCTAAAAAGTGCCAAAGATGTTCATAACCCAGCGGATGATTTTGAAAACACTTCTGATGCTTGTGCAGCGGGGACTTGAAAAGGAAGGCCAGAAAGGACTTGCAATTTTCACGGTAAGATACTACTTTAAAACTACGGAAGGTTTCCTGACTGGATTCCTTTTTGAGTCGGCTCGATGTGTGCTGCCAACACGCATCGAGCATTTTTATTTTATATTTGACCGATTCTCCTAACTTAGACTCATAACTAATGTACTCATATTAAGATTGACCGAATTAATTAAGTATAGCCGATTCTGGCGAAAAAAGCAAAATTTCGACATACTTATTTTTTGCCTTCAGTTCTAATCGTTAGCGTCTAAACTATTGGGCGCTCAATCAATATTCCTGAATGATTTTGGCCAGCTCCGCATGCGGTATCCGAATGCTGCCGCGAATGCGTTTGGCCTTGAGTCTGCCTTCCGTGATCATCCGCCGAATGGTCTTCTCGCTCAACTCGAAACGCTCGGCCAGTGTCGTGAGATTTTCGCCATTGAAAGTTTCTACCGCAATATGTTTGGCTTATAAAAGTTGAACACGAATCTTATTTTCAGCATTGAACGGCTTCCGACCGTTTTCGACAAGACAGCGCCTATCCCGCACAGATAGTCAAAGCATTTTTCTCTGACTATCCCCCCGTTTTTTTGATCAGCGACCCAAAAGGGTGTAGAAATAGGCTCAAATGCTTCATAAAACAACAAAAAATAGCTCAGGACATTTTCACAAGAACGATAGCAGAAAGCCTTTGTCTTTCCTGACTTAAACCGCTTTGCCCTAAAAAATTTCGGGGGATAGTCAGATCAAAGCATTTTTCTCACTTGACAGATTCAAAATTTTCATTATTTTATAAGCTGGGGCATTTCGGTTAAACATAATTTCGTCGTGTTTAATTAAATAGAAGCAAAATTTTCATTAAAACAAGTTATTCACCTGCGTTTAAAAACTGGGATGATTGACATGAAATGGTTTTTGCGAATTCACGTGGGGCTTTTTTTGTTTTTGCCACTCACACTTTCCGCCCAGTTCGCTTTTTATGATTCGCTTAACGGCATTTACTGGTCGCAAATCGAGCCGCCAAGTTTTGAGAATTTAAAACAATGCCAAATCGTGCGGCCCGGCTTGGGCTACGTGCTCGGTGAGTCGGGCACGCTGTATGAATTTGTCGCCGGACGCGCGCAGCCGTGGCGCCGTTTACCGCGACCGGAGCCTTATACCATTGATTTTTTTTACGCGCTGGCGCCGGATAACATTTGGGCCGCGGTCAACGTGCCGCAGCTTTATAAGCGTGTCCTCTTTCATTGGGACGGCAAAACCTGGGCGTCCGCCGCCGCGCCCAACGTTTATAATATTCGGCATTTTTTATTCACTGCCGACGGCGAAGGCTGGCTGGCGTGTGATTATGGCGAGGTATGGCATTATGAGCGCGGCCACTGGCTGCAGGAAGCGCTGCCGCTTTTCATTCACGCGAATTATTTGGCTTTGACCCCGGACAGTGCACTTTACGTCGTTTGTGAAGCGCCGGATCAAGTTGCGGTGCTGCAACGCAAGCTCGGAAAATGGGAATGGTTTGACTTACAAATTTTTCATCAGCCGGCGCAGATCGCATTATCGCCCGCAGGGCATTTGACGTGGGCCAGTACGGATTACTCGTTTCAGCGGATTGAAGCTTTTAACCGGCCCATTTGGCTGCTGCCCTTCCAAAAGATAGAATTTCTTTCAAATGGTTTCGGCTATGGTTTCTCGAATCGAACCATTTATGCGCTTCACGACACGGCTTATCATAAAATTGCTGAAGCGCCGACCACGATCAACGATCTGGCACTGATGGATAAAAATTTTTCTTGGCTGGTCGGATACTACGGTTTCATGTTGGCGCCGCAACGCCAGCCCGCCCTCTTTCGCGCTTCGGAAGAGCGCTTCTTTGCCATGCGCGAACACAGCCTTTCCAAAACGTATGGCATGGCCGTTCTGCAGGAGCGCCCCGGGCTTTTTTCCCGCCTCTATTTCGTGCAAACCGGCGCGCCCAATGTTGCTTACGAGGCGGCACCTTTTGAAAATCGCTTCATGCCGGATCAGGCGCCACGCTGGAATCTCGCCGGTCCGGCGATTTACGAAGAGGTGAAGATTTCTGACGGCGCGAAAGCCACCAACTATGATCTCGCCGCGGCCACTGGCGATCTGAACGGCGACGGCCGCGATGACATGATCGTGACCAGCATGTATGGCCATCCCTTTGTTTATTTCAACAGCGGCCACGATTATTATTTTGACGCCACTGAATACACTGGTTTGCGCCAGTGGGGCAGCGTTCGCCAGCGCCCGATGTTTGTCAATCTGTTCGACGCTGATCACGACGGCGATCTTGATCTATTCATTGCCTGCCAATATCAAAGTAATGCTTTTTTTATCAACAACGGCCGCGGCAAATTTGCGGAAGTGACGATGGCCGCAGGTTTGTCAACCAACGGCGGCGGCATCGGCGGATACGTTGCTGATTTTGACGGCGACGGCTGGGATGAACTTTACGTCACTTGCGTGAATCGCCCCAACCTTTTCTATCGTAATCTTGGGCCCGATTCGCTGACGGGATTGCCGCGTTTTGCCGACGCCAGTATCGCCAGCGGCGCGGCTTGCTGGCCGGCGCTCAAACAATCGCAGGGCGCGGCGATCGGCGATTATGACAACGACGGCGATTTCGATTTGTTCGTGTGCAATTTGGCCGGCGACAATCGCCTGTTGCAAAATGACGGCAAAGGATTTTTTCTTGACGCCACCGCGGCGGCCGGGCTGGCGGACAGCGCTCAAAGCGTCGGCGCCGTTTTTTTTGATGCCGACAACGACGGCGATTTGGATTTGATGGTGGCGAACAAAGGCTTCGAGCGTTTTTACAAAAATCAGGACGCGGGCCGTTTCATCGACGGCAGCGAATATCTCGGCCTGAAAAATGCGAACGGCGACGCCATGATCAATAACAGCCGCCAGTTTGGCGGCAACAGTTCCGGTGTACTCGCCGTTGATTTTGATGACGACGAAGACCTCGACATTTTGGTGAGCAATTATGACGTCGGCCTTACGGTTTTTGAAAACAACTTGAACGTGCGCCGTTCCGCCATTCAAATTTTTCCGGAAGGTGTCGCCGGCAACCGTTCCGCGGTCGGCGTCAAAGTTTATCTCTATGCCTCCGGCCAATTCAATAATCCCGCCGGCTTGGTGGGCATGCGCGTCATCGAAGCGGCCAACAGCTACGGCTGCAGCCCGGCCAAGGTTGCGCACTTTGGCGTTGACGCGACGAAAACGTACGAGGCGAAAATTATTTTTTCGGGCGGAACGATTCGCCGGGTGCAAGGCTTGCGCGGCGGCGACCGGCGCGTGGTGCTGGAGTTAGATGGCGCCGCCGAACAACTGATCAAAACCAAACGCGCGCTAGCGAATTTGCTCTTGGGTTATCGTAGCCGTGAACGCGTCGCCGTCGTGTTGCTCGGCGCGTTTTTACTGGCGATTATGCTCGCAGTGGGCAAAAAACTTCTTGGCCTGGCGCGCGATGAGCTTAAGCTGGCGGCCGCACTCTTCAACGGGAGCTTATTCGCTTGTCTGATGCTCTGGTTCGCACCGAGCACGGCAGAGTTTATCGCGCGTCCGCTGGCCGTGAGTTTTGGCGTTACTCTGGCGGCGCTTATGATCTTGCACAACCGGCATCTTTACCAAACCCGGCCCGCTTCGATTGAAATGCTGCAAATGCGGCTTAAAGCCTTTGGCCACGGCGAGTTCATCCACAACCTGATGAATCGTCTGGATTTTTACGCGGAGAATTTTGCGGGCGACGTCGATTTGCCCGTGGCCGCACGGCAACAATTGATTGAAGTTGCCAACGATTTGCAACTGTTTCTCAACAACGAAATTGGCGTGATTCTGGCGCATCAATACGGCAATAACTTTGCGGTGGATGCCGCCCACCGCCTGCATGCCGTTTGGAACAAGCTGAAAAAAGCGTTGCCACAACTGTGCCGGCGGCTGGCTCGGCAGGAAGCCTTGGACAAGCATCAGTTTATGGCCGTGGCCGGACTGCAGCGCCAATTGCGCGAACAGGCCCAGGAAATTCAACGACGCCTCGGTGCCGAATGCCATTGCGACCTGGCGCCGCTCATTGCCGAGCAACTGCGCCGGCGCCATTCTCAACACGCGCATTTTGCGGCCATGCCGGATTTACCCGCGGCGCTGATTGCACCGGCGGATTTGCTCGCCGTAATCGAAGAATTGCTGCAAAACGCTCTGCGCCAGATGAAAACGACGACGATGCAGATCGACATAACGCTGCAGAAAGTTTTCGACGAGTTGCATCTCGACGTGCGCGACAACGGCGCCGGCATTCCGGAAAATTTATGGGAAGAGATTTTTCAGCGTGGTTTCACCACCAAGCCCAACGGCAACGGCGGCTTCGGGCTTTACAACGCGCGCCGGCGCCTCGAAAAATACGGCGGCAAAATTTTCGTCGCCGCCAGCGAAATCGGCCAAGGTACGACAATGCGGATTTGCTTGAAAACGGCGCTCGTGTAACGCAACATCCTACCGCAACTTTTATGTTGTGCGTCGCTTCTCCGGGCAAGCCAAAATCTTTGCTTGTAAATGCCGTCGCGAATCGTTATCTTGAAAAAGTTGAAGCACAGGAGATGAAAATGCAAACCGCAAAAACAGCTTTTAAAACGGTTAGACTTTTGTTATAAAAGTTTTTCGCTCCGGCCCGTCCGGCACATAGAACGAAGTGCATGAATATGACCGCGCCCTCCGAGAAATCGACCATTCTCATCATCGACGACAATCCGCAATTCGCCGCCGACGTCCACGCGCTGACTGGCGAGGAATTTCATCTCATTGACGCAACAAGCGGCGAAAGCGGCGTGCGCAAATTTTCCGAATGCGGCGCCGATCTGGTTTTGCTCGATCTCAAGCTCGGCCGCGGCATGGACGGTCTGGAAACCCTGCGCCGCCTCAAGCAAATCGATCCGGAGGTGCCGGTGATTATGATCACCGAACACGTGTCGCTCGAAACCGCGCACCAGGCCGGAATGTTTGGAGCCGCGCAGTATTGCGGCAAGGCCTTGAGTCTGAAAGAAATCCGGCTGCTCATCAAACAGCATTTGCAAAACCTGCCGTTGCGCCGGGCATACAACGAGTTATTGCAGCAGCGTCCAAAATTCATCGGACAAAGCGCGGCGGCCCAGCGCTTGTTTGCCGACATTGAAACGCTCGCGCCGACGGACCGCCCGGTGCTCATCACCGGCGAGAGCGGCACCGGCAAAGAGTTGGTCGCGCAGGAAATTTATCGCCGCAGCACGCGGGTGTCGCAGCCGCTGACCGTCGTCAATTGCAGCAATTTGTCGCCGGAGCTTTTTGAGAACGAGCTTTTCGGCCACGAGCGCGGCGCGTTTACCAACGCCGGGCAAATGCAAAAAGGCAAATTTGAGTTGGCCGACGGCGGCACGCTGTTTCTCGATGAAATCGCGGATTTGCCGGCGGCCTCGCAGCCCAAAATTTTGCGCGCGCTCGAAAATGGCGCATTCTATCGCGTCGGCGGGGAACACGAACGGCGCGCCGACGTGCGGGTCATCGCCGCCACCAATCATGATCTCGAAGCCGGCGTCAAAGCCGGGCGTTTTCGCCAGGATTTGTTTTATCGCCTCAATCATTTGCGTTTGCATTTGCCGCCGCTGCGTGAGCGTTTGGATGATCTGCCGCTTCTGGTGCAATACTATTTGCAGTATCACGGCGCCACGCTGCACAAGCCGGTGCCGGAAATTCCCGCAGATCTCATGGCGACCTGGCAGCGTTATGAATGGCCGGGCAACGTGCGCGAGCTAAATCACGAGATCGGGCGGCTCGTGTTGTACAGCATGGACGGGAAGATCGATCGTTCGCGCTTGCAGATTGGCCGCGACGCTTTTCCGGCGGCGGTTCCATTTTTTCAAACACTCTTTCACCTGCCGTATGAGCAGGCCAAGGAAGAGGCGCTGGCCCAGTTTCAACGGGATTATTTTCGCGAACATCTATTGCGCCACGAAGGAAATATGACGCAAGTCGCCGAAGCCACCGGCGTCCATCGCGCGACGATTTACCGCATTCTGCATGGTTCGACGCCGCCCGTCGATGAAACAACGCGAGGCTGATTTTTCTATTTCCCACTCTCCATTTCACCCCATCTCCCCCTCCGCCTGCCGTTGCATTCGTGCAACGCGATAATTCCATAAAAAAGAGCACGACGCCGTTTTTTGCTTGCAACAGTGTTGCATCCGTGCGACGGTGCCATTTTTTCCTTTCCAACCGCGGGCGATAACTCTTTGAACTTCAAGCCCCAAGGCGCCGTGGCGCCGGCACGTCATTTGTGAAGAAATAATCACAACCCAAGTGGTATCTAAATCAGCTAATGGCCGAATCGAAAACCATGAGATGGCCTTATGTTCCGACGACGTTTCCAATCACCGCTTTTCGGGGCGCGCGGCCAAGCCGGCCAATGGATCGCTTGGCTCGGCCGGCTTGTGATCGCGGGCGCGATGGTCTGCCTGCTCGTCGGCTTTTCAGATTTGGAAAACTTGCTGCTGCTCGCCATTGCCGGCGCCGTGTTCATTCCGATTGGTTTGTTGCTCGTTACCAATGGCCGCATACTCAGCAAGCTGGCAAATCTCGAAAAGAATACGCGGCCACGTAACCCCGACGGTCCGTCTGACCAGATTTAAAAACAAGGTTGTGACAACGTTGCCAGACTGGATTTCGTCGCGGAATGATTCGTATTTTCCTTTTGCCCGCCCGCCCCGAGCCGTAAGGGGGACGGCTCGGGAGGAATAATGATGATTTGGCAAACGCATTGGAAAGTTGTTAATCAATAATTCAAAAAATTGACAATTCAATAATAAGTGATCAAGGAGGAAATGAATGAACTCGAATGTCAAAAAAATTTCACCGGTGCTTTTCGTTGCGGCCAGTCTTCTATTCCTCATGCCGTTTCTCAGTGTTTCTTGCAACAACCAGAAGGTTTTCACGTTGGCGGCTATTCAACTGGTGACTGGAACTGAGGTTCAGCAAACTGGCGGCTTTGGTGGGCGGGAAAGCCAGCATATTGATCCTGAACCGTTTACCATCGCTGTTTTTGTCATGATCATTGCCGGCATTGCATTCGGTTTTTTGAAAGGCAAAAGTTCCGCCGTGCTTTCGACTATGCTCAGCATCGCGAGTTTCATTTTATTGCTGCTATTCAAAAATAAAACCGATGCCGAGGTTTTACAAAAAGGCCAAGGTATGTTTCAAGTTGAGTACGAAATCGGCTTTTGGCTCATTGCCGTCGTCATGGTTTTCGCAGCCATGTTCAATACTTTTTTGTTGCTCGCCAAAACCGAGCAGCAGAATTGAAATTCTACTATCACTTAAAAAGTATTTTCTTTTTGCAATGATTGGCAAAGAGGCGACCATCAATTACCAGGAGAACGGAATGGAAGAGAATGAAGAGCGGCTGCTCAATGCGGCGCGCGATGGCGAGCTGAAAACCCTAAAAACATTGCTTGCGCTCGGCGTGAACGTTAATGCCTTCGGCTATTCCGGCATGACGGCGTTAATGCATGCGGTGCGGAATAATCATGTCGCCTGTGTTAAAATCTTGCTCGACGCCGGCGCTGACGTCAACCACATCAACGAGCTGGGCCGGACGGCAATCAAAATGACGGAAGAAAAAGGCGATACAGAGATTCTCAAACTGCTTCGAATCGCCAAAGAGGCGAGTCCCGTTGTCGTCGCGAAAGCCGTATCGTCATCACCCGCGATTGCGCGTTTCGCAAATGCTGTCGAGCCGGACAAAAATTCTAACGCTACCCAAACAAAAGCTTCGTCGTCTCTGTGAACGCGTTATGGCGATGCTTATACCGTTGCAAAAACAATTGTGACTTTTGGCCAAATCGTCAAGACGATCTGTGTCGTGCTCGCCGTGCTCGTCTTTTTCGGCGCGCTAATAACCGCAAACGCCGCAAATCGATACGGCGGCCAATTTAATATAGCGGCTTTGATGATAGGAATCCTTGCCGCCGTAGTTGTCGGAGTCCTTTTTTACCTACTTGGCATTTTTGTTTCGGCGCAGGGACAAATTCTTTCGGCGTCACTGGATAGCGCCGTCAACAGTTCTCCTTTTTTGACGCAGGAACAAAAGGCCAGGGTGATGTCTTTACTCTAAAAATTCTATGCCGAAGCAACGAGTCATTGTTTTTTTGCCCGTGCTCGTTTTTATTCTATTGAGCTGCGACCAAATTCCGGATTCTTACTATCCCTTAAACGAAGGACGGGAGTGGGAATATCAAGTCTCCGGCCGCTCCATGTTTGGCGCGGGCGCGGCGGCAACGATTGTGATGACCAATCTTGGGCCCCGAGAATTATACGGCCAAACTGTCACGCCACAAAAAGTTGAAGCCAACGCACAAACATATTTTACTTTTGTGGCCGTAGACAGCAGCGGTGTCTGCGAATTTGCCAAGCAAGCGCCGGAAAACGTTGAGCCGGAGCAAAAAATTCCGCCGGTCTATTTGATCAAGTATCCGATTGCTGTGGGAACAAGTTGGCGGTCTCAAGCCGAAACCTCGCTTTTAACGTCGAAAGTTCCAATCACACTCGTTTCGACGATCGAAAGTATTGCCGAGGTTGTCACCGTTCCAGCCGGCACGTTTAACCAATGCATAAAAATTAAAAGCGTGGGCAACACCAGAAAAAATTTGGGAGTTTTTGGCTCGGCCAAAGTAACCGTTGAAAGTTATTCCTGGTATGCGCTCGGCGTCGGTGTGATCAAATCGGCTCTTAAGGAAACCAGCAACAACCTTATGGTTGGCGGTGGTGAGGCGACGATTCAATTGAAGTCGTTCAAAAAATAAGAGAGGCATTATGCAAATAAATCGAATAAGGCATGCAGGCGTTATCTTGCTTATCTTGGGCGCAAGCACGGGCTTGCTGCTTCGATGCTATCTTTTTACGCAGCTTTCACCGGAATTTAGTGTGAGCTATATGCTTGCTTGGGTCGCTCTTGGCGAACCGATTACAAAACTAATTTGGCCCACGACTCCGCTCGGCAGTGCAAACCCATTTCGTCCGATTGATATTTTGTGGCTGCCGTGGGCAGGTGTTGTTATGATGTTTCTCATCGTGATGGGTTTAGCTGCGCTAAGGACACGAACTCCTAAGAATTTGCCTATCTCTACTGCTACAATAGGTGCGTGGTTCATTGTTGGCGAGATTGTTGGAAAAATTTTGTACGGGTTTTGGTATTTTGAAAGAGAAACAAAGTGGCTGGTGTTTGGAGGTTTGTCAGATTTATCCATTGTTGTAATTGGTATCGGAGCTGGACTTTGGGGATGGGTAACCTATAAATTTACGGCAACAAAACTCACGGAGGCTAAAATGGCAGAAGCAAATTTTGACAATGACCGTTTTCGCACATTATTGGGATTTGGCAAATTTTTTAGTTTTTTAGGTTGGCTAATCGTTTTAGCTGGAGCCTTGCTTTCATTTTTGGGCATGGGGCAGTTTGGCCAACGCGGCGGCATGGGAGGAGGATTAATTCCAACTGCGCCTGCACTAATTATTTTGGGAGTAAGCCTCATTTTATTCGGTTTTGCGATGGTGGCGAGCGGCCAGTTTCTTTCCTGTTTTGTTTCGCTGGAAAACAACACTTACGTGACTAAACTTCTGCAGCAAAACATGATCAAATTTTTGCGCGATAAGACGCTGTCGCCTCCACAAGAGGCGGAAACAACAAATCAAACATAAAACCTGTGTGAGCCTAACATGAAATCCCAACTTCTGGAAAACTTCGAAGAAAAATTTTACTTCAAAACCTCGCATCTGTTCTGGCATTTGCTCTCGGGTCTCGGTGGGCTGGCGTTGCTGGCGGGCGTGTTCGCATTTCTGTGGGGCTTGACGCCGTCGATGAAATCGGAGGTCAAAAGGCCCACATATCCGGCTCCGATCCAGGTGAACGCCGCAGAGATTAAACAGCAAATGGCGCCGGCGCCCGCTGCAAGCGACGCCAGGGCGACAAATTATAGAGAAGAAACGCCGGCAGCGAGCGCGCCAGCGGATTCAACGATGCGCGCTTACCTGGCGAGTTACGACGGCCTGAAAATTCTGCTGCCGCCGGCTAAGTTCCGCTGGCAAACCGTCGGGCATTGGGAGCAAACCTGGTGGGAAAGAAAATGGGTGGTGGACGTGTACGGCATCGACGACCGGTTGCAATCCGCGTATGAGAAAGCGAACGCGAAAAATCCAATCGCCGCCAAACAACTGCTCGACGCTTATCTGGCTTTGCTGGCGCCATTCCCCGTGGACCAGCGCATGCAGGTTTTTCGCGCCGCCGCGGATTTCAGCAAAGACGACGTTGCGACTTCGGTTGATAATATTTCTTTGCTGCGCGCCGCAGTGAAAAATTTTTCCACGAGCAACGCGGATTTTATCGAAACGCTGGCGGCTTTCGGCAAAAAGAATCCGCGCGACGGCCGGCGCTTTATCGAATATGCCAACAACATTTTGCCGAAATTTGATGCACTCTCCCGGCCCGCGGCGCTCAAAACGCTGACCAATTCTTATTACAATTATTTCAACGACGTGGCCAAACAAGAAGAGGCGACCAACCTGTTTTTGCCGATACTCGCTGAGTTTGAGTCCGGTCAGCAAGCCAAAGCGCTGGGTGAATACTACCAGCTTTATCGCAACCGCAACTACGCGCGCGAGCAGGAAATCACCGCGCTCGACGCGCAATATCAAAGCGAGTTGAACGAAGCCGAAGCCACCCTCGCCGCGAAACGCGCGCAAAAAGCGGCACTGCGCGCGTGGAGTTGGAAAGTCGCGGCCGGCAGCTTTATCACCGTGGCCTTCCTCGCGCTGTTTCTCGTGCTGCTGTCGATTCAACGCAACATCAAAATGATGCGCGAGGCAGCGCTGGCGGTTAAATAATAAAACGAATCACACAATAACACGGAGGAAACACCAATGGCTTACCAGTACAAGATGGTGCAGGTCCCGCAGGACGTTACCGTCAAAATGAAAGAACAGCGCGGTAACGAAGCCGCGGCTTATCTTGAATCCATTGCCAACACCCATGCCGCTGACGGCTGGGAATTTTATCGCGTCGATGAAGTCGGGGTTTTGGCGCAGCCCGGGTATCTCGGTTTTTTTGTTTGGCCGCCGCGCCGAGTACACGGTTTATTACGTCGTCACGTTTCGGCGCAGCAAATAACCTGAATTTAATGCGAGGTTAAAATCATGGTCACAGTGAAAGTCGTCTGGCAAGACACCGGCAAGCCGGCCAAAGATCAAAAAGTATCGATTGGCTTCGACGGCTGGACGCGTGGGATCACCGGTAACGAATTCACCGATTCGAATGGCGAAGCGCATTTCGACGTCGATCCGGGCAGCGGCAAAGTTTATGTAGGCGGCGCGACGGCATACAGCGGTCACGTTTCCGGCCGGGTGATGGTTTATATTTAAACGACAAAAGACAAAGTCAATCATTGGAAAGGAGAGGGCTGATGAACAAGGCGAATGCATTCGTGGCGATGTGTTTTGGGGCGGCGATGATCATGGCGCAAAGCTCAATTGCTGGCGATATCAAATGTTTCCTGCTCCAACCGCCGGAACAACCGCTGTTAGGCATTCAAAAAATCGCGGTGCTGGATTTCAGCGGCGAGTCGGGGCGAATTCTGGCTGACTGTATGGTTGCAGAATTATTGGAATCCGGCCGCGGCATTACCATGGTACGGACCGGACTTTTCGGTAAAAAGGAAGGCGTGTCTTACCTCGGCGGAGTGCGAACCGATATTTATACTCTCATTGAACGTAGCCGCATCGAACAGGTACTTCGCGAGCAGGCTTTTGGCGCAACCGGCGCCGTCGATGAGAACCAGGCCGCGGCGCTTGGCAAACTGCTCGGCGTGGATGCGATGATTATCGGGCAGGTGACGCCCGCGGTCAATAATGCGACCAGCCGGGAAGAATGGACATACTACAAAGACAAGCAGAAGTACACCAAAGTTGTTGATTGTCTGACGCGAACGGTGACCGTTCAAGCGCGGATGCGCATTATTGAAGTCAACACCGGCCGGATTCTGGGAACCAAAGATGGTTCAACCAAACGGGATGACAAAAAATGCGCCGAAGAATATAATCAGGTCACCTCTGCCGAGGTGATGATTGCTGACTGCCTGAGGAGCATTGGCAATGAATTAGTCGATTATTTCTGTCCACGATTTGAATTGGTTAAGATGGAGTTGAAAGACATCAAAGTTAAAGAGTACAAAAAACTGGCAGACGAGGCGGAAAAAACTGTCGAGGCGGGAGATTTGGACAAGGCTTATTTGCTCTATGCCGCAATATTGCAGGATGATTCGTATAATGATGCCGCACTTTATAATCAGGGCGCTATCAATGAAGCCGTCGGCAATTTTGAGGAAGCACGCGCGGCTTATCAAAACGCCTTGGCCATTCGCCAGGATAAGGCTTATAACAAGGCGCTTGAACGCGTTAGCAAAGTGGTAAGCTATTGGCCGATTCTTGCCGCTCTGGGCGTTTCGATGCAAAAGCACTCATTTCAAATATCCGAGGCCCAATTGGTTTCGGCCAAAGTCGCAAAAGTGCGACTCAAGGGATCCGAAGAAGATCGGATTTTACTCAAACAAGCGCCGGATGAAGCCGGCCCACTGGTGGTCAAAGTGCCTGGCGGAATTGAAATGGAAGTTTTGGAAATTGTCGGCGACTGGGTCAAAGTGAAAACTTTTGACGGCAAAGTTGGGTATGTTAATCGCAAAGACACGAAGAACTGAGCACTAAACTTTTTAGGAGAGATTGTCATGTTGACACGTAATTTACTGGCTATTTCGTTAAGCATCTGGTTAATTGGGAGTCGGGTAGAGGCACAATCAACCAAACTTGAACCCGTCAGTAAAATCATTGAGCAGCCCGACGCACCGATTAAAATTCTAAATTACAAAAGTGCTTACGGCATGCACTCCAAGGTGGCGTTGATCGGTGAAAAAACAGAAGGCGTTCGTCATCAGACAGAGTATCAAAACGTCTCGGAACGTGGCATTTTAGCTGTTGAGCTTAAATACTTGATGTTTAATTTCTTCAATGAGTATCTGGGCTTCGCCGGCACGATAGAAACCGATTTCTTAAAACCCGGGGACAAAGACAAGTCCGATGGCGTTGCCGACCAGGGTTCAACATTTTTGACCGGGGTTGCTTTTGTGAGCAAAGTTCGCTTTGCCGACGGTGAAGTTTGGCACGCCAATTTGGATACCGTCGTTCAAGAGCTTGTTAAGATCGACAAAGAATTCCAGGCGTCTGCTTTGAAACGCAAAACAGTTTCCGATGAACAGCAAAAGTAATGCAAATTCTGTGGATGCGAATGCCGCAGTTGCCGATGGATTTGAACATTGCCGCTGTTTCATTTAATCCCCCAAATCGGTAGCTTTTTTACAAAAAGAAATGTATGTTTCGTCACATTTGCGGGCTTACACCCAACCGCCTTGTTTGCGGCTCAAATTCATTTTTATTTTTCAAACCGATTTTTTAAGGAGGAGATTTCATGGAAGCGATGGCGCTTGAAAGATCCGTGGATCAGCTCTCGGCGATCGCCAGCCAATCCAAAGGCTGGCTCAAGTTTCTGGGCGTTTTAAGCATCATCGGCGGCGTGCTGACGGCGCTGTCGATTATCGGTATCCTGGTGGCGTGGCTGCCGATTTTGATGGGGATTTTGCTGTTCCAGGCCGGAAGCCAGGCCGATGATTTGACGCTCACCAAAGATCCGAACAAGCTTGTGGCCATGATGAACAAGCTGCGGCTTTATTTCATGATCAACGGCGTGGTCGCGCTCATCGTCATCGCGGGAATCGGATTGTCCCTGTTGCTGGCCGGCGGCACGATTTTTTCGCTTTTGCAGTCATTGCAATCTTTGAGCCGTTAAGCGCTGAACCGTGGTTGGCGGCGATCGGCGTCCGTAAAATTCCGGGCACCGGTACGGGTTTTGCACGAATAAAGAGACGTTCCTGTTTCAGAAAATTTTGCGATCGGATCGCAATAAAACACAACCTGGACGAGCCGTAACCAAAAAAGAAAAAATGTCCAACGGATGAAAGCTGCCAACGGATTTTGAATCGGTCATCCGGCGGCAGCATTTATCCGTTGGAAAAATTTTTGCTTTGTTTTGGATTTACCCATGAGGAGGGACGAAGTGCAAAAGAAAATTTTTGCCATCGCCGTGACCGTTGTGCTCGCCGCGGCCGGCATGACGTGGTACGCGTTTTCGCGCGCCGGAATTGCGGGCAAAGTTTACGTCGCCAATGCGAAAGCGACAAAACCGATCACAGGGGCGAGCGTTGAAATTTGGCGGGCCGATACGCTCGTTGCCACCGTCCCGGTTGATGACGATGGGGAATTTGCCGTCCGGCTCGCGCCCGGGGTTTACGAAGCGCGGGTCCACGCCGACGGTTTTCTCGCCGCGGTTTTTTCCAACCAAAAAGTCGAACGCTTCAAAAGAATCAATCTTGAGATCGAGCTGCAGCAACCCGGCGTCACGCCGCAAACCGTAGATTCAACCTCGGTGATTGCGCGGCGCGGCCGGGAGGATATTTGGCGCACGTGGAAAAACACGCTCACCGGCACGCCGCATCGGATGACCGGCTCCGCGGTCGCGCTGCCGCAGGTGCCGCAAACCAATGAGCAGGCGGCCAAATCCGCGCAGCAATTTCTTGTCAAATTTGTTGACGAAAATAAAAGGAACAATCCCGGCCTCGCGAAGATCGATCCGGCCACGCTGCACGCCGAGCCGGTTCGCCGCTTCAAAGACAAATGGTTCGTCACTTTCAGCCAGCACATCAAAACTCCGGTTGCCGAGGAAATGCTCCCGGTTTTCGGCGGCGAAGCGAGCGTGACCATCAGCGGCAAAGACGTCGTGCAGTTCGGCCTCGATCTTTTTCCGGAAATCAAAGTGCGCGCCTCCGGCCCGCTTCTCGACAAAGCCGCGGCTTTGGCGAAACTCACGCAATATGCCCACACGGTGCAGGCCGATACGGCGAAGATGCAACTGGTGATTTTCGCGGTGCCGCAAATCGGCGACAGCACGAGGTTTGAATACGTGCCAGCCTATCATCTCAACCTCGTCACGCGCTCGTCCAACTCCGACTCGCCTTTTGAAGCGTGGAGTTACGTGGTGGATGCCGCCACCGGGCGCCTGCTGTTTCGCGAAAATCGCGGCGTCGTGCAAATGCGGGCTTCCGGACGGGTGAAAGCGATGATTATTGAAAAATCACCGGAAGAAAGTCAACCGGCGCAAATACTTTTAAACGGCGGCCAGATCGGCGCGGCGCAACTCGGGTTTAAAACGCTGGGCGTCGGCGCAACGTTTAATGTTCCCGGCACCGCAACGGTGCGCGATCTCGCCGTGCGTCCCAGCAATTCGCATTTTACGCTTTATGAATCGGGGCTGCTTGATCTTTTCGCGCTTTCGCTGTTTGGGGCATTGCCGGCGAATCAGGTTTATGAAAAATCGCTGGCCGATCCGGACGTTGTCATTTCACCGGCGGGTGAAGTGACGCTCGGGCTTGATCCGCGGCCCAATACTTTTTATCATCTCAACGTCGTGCGCGAGTTTCTTGTGCAACGCGGCATTGGTGGATGGTTGGATACGCCGCTCAAGGTTGCTTTTGTCAACGGCTATCCCAACGCCTTTTACAGCGACACCGCGGAGCAGTTGGTTTTCGGCAGCGTCGTGGAGCCGCTCGGGCTGCGCAGCGACGTGATTTATCACGAGTTCACGCACGGCTTGGTGCATTGGCTGGTGGATCGCAAAACGGTTCCCGGGCCGGCCGCTTTGCCTTATCGCGACGAGCCCGGCGCGATCAATGAGGCCATTGCCGACTACTTTGCCTGCGCGATCAACGGTGACGCGGAAGTGCGCCTTGTTCCTCCCGAACACAAACTGGCGAATCAGAATCGCCGACTCGACAATCAACTCGATTACAATCAGCATCTGCAAACCGGCGAAAAAGACAACGGCTACGTTCACGACAACAGCCGGATTTTCTCCGGCATTTTGTGGGATATGCGGCTGGCGCTGGCAAAAAAATTTGGGCAACAAGTCGGCGGCGATTACGCGGATGAACTGATTCTGGAAGCGTTGCTGACGCCGCCGGCGCCGCAAAATTTTGCCGACTTCGCGGTCAATTTGTTGTTGGCAGATGACAATGACGGTCGCCTGTTCAACAGCACGCCGCAATACTTTGAAATCGCGGCGGCGTTTAAAAAGCACGGCCTCGCCATTCCGGCGTTTGAATTGAGCCGGCCGACAGTTCAAAATTTTACTTTCACCACCAACCCGGTGTCGCCGCCCGGCTATCTGGAAGAAGGCCGCGAGGTGCGGTTGAACGGGACTTTGATTGAAAGCGGTTACGACCTGGAAATCGCTTCCATCAGTCTCGAACTCAACGGCCGGCCGATTGACCGCAATGCCGTGGTTTTGCAGGGACTCGGCCAAACCACGCGCCTGCGTTACGCCGTGAATAATCGGCAGCCGGTTCGCAGCAAGGATTTTGGCAATCGTCTCAGCGCGAAGCTGCGCGCGCAAGATCTCGCTGGCAACGAGACGACGGCGGAAATCACCCGACTGCTTCGGGATACGATCAAGTCGACGTATGAATTTCTCGGGTGCACGCGCAATCAACAAAGCGTCAAGATCACCGTGCGCGTCACCGACAACGGCTCCGGCATCGATCCGGCGAGCATCGAAGCGCGGGTGGACGGCAAGGCGGTGAGCGGCATTGAACGGGAGAAGATCAGCGACGAGCAATATATTTTGCGCTTGCAATATCCGTATGACAATCAAACGCACACGGTCTACGCCAAATTCGCCGATCGCGCCGGCAACGTCACCGCGGAGACGCACCAACTCGGCCAGACGTGCGTCTCGCCCTGCGCCTTTTCCGGCGGCGCAATTTTTCTGGCGATGGCACTCATGCAATATCGACGGCGCCGGGATTCCAGAAATGACGGTTCATTCGACACCAACTTTTCAAAATCATGAACGAATTTTACACGGCCATTTTTGAATTTTGCAGCAGCCTCTGCCATCAAATGCCCTCGCGCAGTTTTTTCATCGTGGGCTATCAGTTTCCGCTGTGTTATCGCTGCACTGGGCTGCTCGTCGGCACGACCATTTTTCTGGTTTTGATCTATCGCCAGCGACTGCCGGCGTTGTGGCTTGACATCCTTTTGTTGCTCCCTATGCTCATCGATGTTGGGCTGCAATATCTTGGCTGGTGGGAGAGCACGAACGGATTGCGGCTGGTGACGGGAGTGGTGTTTGGGGTGGGTATGCCGGTGATGGTTTTGAGGGTAATGAATTTTCGACGAAGCAAACACCTTATTGGCGAGAGGTAAAGTTAAGGTTATAAAAAAGTGTATCAGTTCAAATTTTTGTCAGGTGAAACATGATTTCATTAAGACACCCTTATCGCGCCTGCCAGCTTTCCATGATGAGCAAAGTTATCGTCATTTTATGGTTTTTCCCTTTGGCAGGCTTTTCACAGGAATTACCTTATCCCATCATTTTTATACATGGTATTTCAAGCAACGCGAATACATGGGAGGAAGAAGGTGGTATTACAGATTTTTTGCGAGATGATGCACAATTGGGGGATGGTTTTTACCTTAATATTTGTCTGGAAAGAGATGGCGACTGGAGAAGGCCCAACCTTGCAACGGACACCACCTACTTTTTCGACGTTGGACAGATACCACCGCGAAATTATTATTTGATTAATTTCGACGTTAATCCGGACGGAAGTCCCGGCACGAATGTCCTTAGTAATCAGGCTGCAATTACCAAACAGGGGGCGGTACTTCAAAAAGCTATCGCTGCGGTGCTTCGCGCTACGAAAAAGGATAAAGTGATTCTCGTTGGTCACAGTATGGGTGGCCTAGCGGCACGTGAATATATTCAAAACTCTGCCTGGCATCAACCGGATGGCAAAAGCCATGTGGCTAAGCTTGTTACCATTGGCACACCACATCTTGGTTCAAACGCCGCTGCCGAATTGGGCAAATTATTACCGGAGATTGATCAAAAAAGTGATGCTTCCCGTGATCTCGCTTACGACTATGATTTTAGATCTACATCTTCGCGCCCCCCTGATCCAAAATTAGATAATGCGGTTTATCTGTTTGGAGGCTTTGAATCACAAGCGGCAAGCCATGAGTTTTATTCTTTTGATATAAACTGCAATGGTGTGGACGATCTGAATCGTATTACAGGACTCAATGAGAGGGCATGGCCGGCAGATGTTGATTATTTTTTCATACGTGGGCGACATCCCTTTTTTCAAAATATTGGAGATGGAGCCGTAAGATTAGATCGACAACTACCCTATCTCGATGCTCCTAATAAAATTCTAGAGGGAGTTTATCATTCGTACAATATGATGATAGGTGTGGTTGCGCTAACTCGAATCGACTTGGGCCTACCGTCACCTTTACCACTCTCTTATGAATTTAAAAAAGTCCAAGATGTAATATTTGGCATGGATGAACCCAACCAATCCAATCGCGCTTTTCATATTGGCGTCGATACGTTATACACTGGATTTCATGCCTACGATCTCACTGGACCGGCTGGCGACAAAGATTGGTATCGTTTTACTCTTCGTAATGCCGGCACTTTGCGTGGGCGTTTTGAAAATTTTCCGACTAGTGGCGCGAATACAACTGCCAGTATAAGATTGTTCGCGGCCAATAATCTTTCTACGCCAGTGGTAAACGTGAATAACATGGGTGGCGTGGAAAAAATCGAATTTGAAAAACGAAATATGACAAGCGGCGATTATCTCGTTGAACTCTTTTCTTCCGGCACTGAAGAAGAACAATCAAAACCTTATTCTTTTATTTTCGAAGCAATTGGCTCGCCAACTCAATTTGCGATTGCAGCTCAAAATGCTAATTTACCAGCGAATCCAACCGCCTCAACGCAAATTATCGCTGAGTTACGCGATGAACAAAGCCGGATAGCGACCTCCGCTATTAATCCGGTTACTTTTACTATTACTTCGGGCGCGATTTCTGCCACACTTGTTGGCCCGAACCCTTTGAATGCTGTTGGTGGTGTGGCCACCATTCAACTGCAACCCACTACAACTCCGGGGACAGTCGAAATTACCGCTAGCTCGCCCGGGCTAATTTCAGCAACTACGACCGTCAATATTTTCGGCACTTCTACTATTGTTGGCGGCCCTATTACCACTAACACGACGTGGGATTTTGCCCGAAGTCCTTTCGAGGTCACCAGTGATGTGACGGTTTACAGTGGCGCCACACTTGCTATTGAACCGGGTGTTGTTGTGCTCTTTCACAACAATACACAACTTCGAATCGGCAATGGCAACAACGCCGGTGCTCTTATCGCTGATGGTAATCAAGCCAGCCGTATTTTGTTTACCAGTTTCTCAGGCGATAATAACGATTGGAAAGGCATTGTCTTTGATGATGGCAGCGATAACGGCAAAACTTCGTCGATGACATGGTGTAGTGTGGAAAAGGCTGGCCAACCTAATAGTTACGGTGTCAAGGCAGAAGTTTATTGTTTTAGTACGGCGATGCCAACAATGTCATCTTGCACCGTTGGCCAACCACTTTCATTTGAAAATTCTGGCAACGCGTTATATCTGGACTCCTCGTCCCCTGCTATTTCGCACACCACTTTTTATAATAGCGGTGGACTTGAAGTGGTGCATTTGAGCAGACGTTCGTCACCATCTTTTACCAATTGCGTTTTTACAGGCAGTGGTTCGCCGTATTGGATATATTCTTCTCATAACGATTGTAACCCAATTATTTCGTCATGTACATTCAACGGTTCAGTGAATAAGGCAGTGCGCTTAGGCACGTATTTTCAGATGAGCGGCAATAATTTCCAAGGCTCACGTTCGCCAGAGCTTGAGGTCTGGGGCGGGCAGATGAGCAGTTCTCGTACTTGGCGCAAGCAGAATGGGGGATCGATTTATGCCGTTGTAGGAAGCAGTTATCATGTTTATGATGGCAACGGCAACTTGACAATTGAGCCGGGAGTCACGGTGAAGTTTGCCTCCGGGACTGGATTACTCATAGCAGCCGATGCTGGTCCTGGTCGTAGTTTTGAAGGTTATTTGACAGCCCAAGGTACTGTTTCTGAGCCGATTATCTTCACCAGCCTTACGGGCACGGATGGTAGTTGGCAGGGAATCTTGTTTGATGACGATAGTGATATTGAAGGTAGTTCGTTAATGCGCTATTTTGTGGTCGAAAAAGCGGGGGAAGCCAATCGGTATGGTTCTACCGCGGCTATTTATTGTCGTTCAACCACGACGCCAACAATGTCAAATATGGTCGTGCGGAACAATATTGGTCCATCACTGCATTTGACGAATGCTTCGCTATCAATTTCACATTCGACTTTTAGTCATATTGGCAGTTCTGAAGTTGTGCTCTTAACTGAATCATCTTCGCCATCTTTTACAAATTGCATGTTTACAGGTAATGGCGCTTCTTATTGGCTAAACTCGTCTCAAGGTGATTGTAACCCGAATATTTCGTCATGCACATTCAACGGTTCAGTGAATAAAGCAGTACGTCTTGGCACGTATTTTCAGATGAGCGGCAATAATTTTCAAGGCGCACTTTCGCCAGAGATTGAGATTTGGGGCGGGCAGATGAGCAGTTCTCGTACTTGGCGCAAGCAGAATGGGGGATCAATTTATGCCGTTGTAGGAAGCAGTTATCATGTTTATGATGGCAACGGCAACTTGACAATCGAGCAGGGAGTCACAGTGAAATTCGCATCCGGCACTGGATTAATTATAGCAGCAGATGCTGGTCCTGGTAGTAGCTTTGAAGGCTATTTGACAGCCCAAGGTACTGCTTCTGAGCCGATTATCTTCACCAGCCTTACAGGTGCGAATGGTGGTTGGCAAGGGATTTTGTTTGATGACGATAGCGATCTCGGTGTTAGCTCGGTTATGAGTTATTGCATTATAGAAAAGACTGGACAGCCGAACGTATATGGCATTTCAGCGGCTATTTATTGTCGCCGTACCTCAACCCCTACTCTTAGCCAAATAACTATACGAAACAATGGCGGCAATGGCTTATATTTGGAAATATCCTCGCCACGGTTGACAAATTCTTATTTATCCGATAATTCGCTTGCCGCTATCAGAATTGTTGGTAATTCAAATCCGGCCATTGGTAATGCCTATGGCGCATCGAATAATATTTTCGGCAGTGGCGGCCGCTATGATCTCGAAAACGTCGGCCCCAACTCCATCAACGCGTGTTACAATTTTTGGGGCACCGTCGACTCAACTCAAATAGCTACGCGTATTCTCGACAAGGCCGATAATCAAAATTATGGGCTGGTCTTCTATGAACCGTGGACGGATAGCGCGCACGTTGCCGTTTTTCCGGATAAAACACCGCCGTTTCCGCCGAACAAGGTCTTTGCCTGGAATGACGCTTCACAGCGTATGCAACTTGTAACACGAGAGCCGTATAGTTACACCAATCCCTATTTTGTCTGGAGTGGCGCAAAAGACCTAAGCGGCATCGCCGGTTATTCAGTCAGCTTCACTGCGGATTCGTTAGCCACTCCACAGTTGACTATAACCCACCGCGATTCTTTTTTTAGCGTAACACAAACTTTACGGACAAATACCAAATATTTTTTAAGACTACGGGCTCGGGATAATGTCGGCAACTGGAGTGGACCTGTAACGTTGTTTGTTTATTTGTATCGGCCCAGCAGCAATAATCCGCCATCTACTCCCGTCGTATTGCTGCCAAAGCAAAGTGAAGAGCTTAAGCCAGAGGGCCTACTGGTTTGGTCCCAATCCCGAGATTCCGACCCGGGAGATGTTATTACTTATACTTTGCAAATCGATAATGACAGCACGTTTGTTTCTCCCGAGGTCAATCATTCCGGAATCGGCAACAACGCTTCGCCTGATTCCGAGAGGCTTTCGAATGCATCGGCGGAAAATAATTTACAGGCAACGAATGCCGTGGCAGTGCGTCTCGACACGCTTCGTGGGTATTCCAATTTGGCCGATAATGTGATCTACTTTTGGCGAGTGCAGGCTTACGACAACCGCGGAGGCATCTCTCAGTTCACCTCCGGTCGTGATCAATTTTTCTTTAACAAAGTCAATACTGCTCCCGGGCCAGTAACCGAAGGTTTTTCGCCGCGCGGTGGCACAGAGGTTCGGCTTTCTCGGCCAGAGATCAGTTGGTTCCCGGCAATTGATCCGGACAAAAGCGACCACAGCGGAACGCTGCGTTACAATTTGCAGATCAAAAGCACGCCGGATTTTTTAACTGCGCCGCGTTTCAGTTATCATACTAAAATGGGGCTGAACACTTTTCAGGTTCCTGATAGCCTGGATGAGAATACTCGTTGGTATTGGCGTGTACAGACAGTTGATGACGAAGGTCTCATTTCAAACTGGTCTGCAATACAAAACTTCTTTGTAAACGCAATCAAAGAGCCGCCCAAGCAGTTTGAGATTCTATCGCCGGTGAACAACTTCATTGCCCTCAGCGATACCGTGATTTTCAAATGGCAAGCAACAAGCGATCCCGATCCATTCGACAGCTTGCGCTATGTCGTGGAATGGAGTACGAATCGAAATTTTTCTTCATTCATTAAGTTGTCCTTGAAATCCGCCGCGGCGGAATATGCCTTCGTTCGCCCGAGTCGTATCGATTCGGTTTTCTGGCGGCTTTATGCGATTGATGCAGATACGCTTTCGACCTACGCGAGCAATAGCAAAACGCAGCCGCGACTAATTCGCTGGAGAGGGACTTCGGTTGATACAAGAGAGAGCATTTTGCCAATAGCATTTTCACTCAGGCAAAACTATCCCAACCCTTTCAATCCCGCAACCACCATCGAATTTGCCCTGCCGCAAAGAACCCGCGTCGCGATTCGCTTTTTCAATTTAGCCGGCGCGGAAATTCGCACGCTGGTCAATGAGCCCAAAGAGCCTGGCCACCACAAAGTCACTTGGGACGGCAAAGACGCTGCTGGCCAAACAGTTCCGAGCGGCGTTTATCTTTACAAGATACAAGCCGGCGAATTTGTTGCCGTTCGCAAGTGCGTGGTGGTCCGGTAAATAACAAATTTGCAAAAATAGTTAAGATTACATTTTATTTTGATGCAACGGGAATCTTTGAAGAATGAGATGTCAGGATAAAAGTCGACCGATGAGAAAGGGACAATTTCAAGTAGGGTCTGTACTCTATTCCGTGTAACTTCACTAATCCAGGCAAAGAGCTCACTGTGAAAGATGCCCAATTAGTAATAAGATGATTAAAAAATCGCGGCTCTCAAATGTAGTCAATTTAAGAACGAGTTTTACCCTCCACAGAAAAATGAGCTTATCACTTGGGTTTTGAATCAGCCTGTTCAAAAGGTGAGTGAGTTTTGACGCGAAAATAACCCGTGAAACTTAAATTCCTTTCCGAAAACAAGAATTTACGCGCGAAAAAAGCGCCAGACCGTCGGTCTCATAACCCAAAGGTCGGAGGTTCGAATCCTCCCCCCGCTACTCTTGTAAATAGTTGACTCAACTTTCTGACTTCGTGGTTTCAGGCTGTAAAAACAGGGTTGCGGCGG
>CAYUVM010000011.1:0-24457 GCA_964447935.1 uncultured Cytophagia bacterium
TTGAAAGTTTTCAATTTAAAATTTAAAATAAATTTTCTTACAGCAGCTTGAGGTGAATAAAAATTCCCGGTGCAGCACAAAGATGCAAACCAATGCAGAAATAAAAAACGGCGAGAATGCTGATCCAATTGAGTAGAAAACAACGTGTGGAAACGGCCGATCGAAGAGAAAGGAAACCGTTCAACTTTCCGTCCGTTCCCGCTCGTCCTATGGGAAATGGGCGTTGGCTATGGTCACGTTAAACGGTAAGAGTAAGATAAAATTTTAAAACGAAAAAACAAGAATTATTTTTTAAACTTATTTGCAACGAGTGTAACAGGGCACCGGGGTGTTACCTAACCTTTGTTTATGGAGTTGTCCTTACAGTTGGCGTCGTTGTGCTCGATCCGGATGATCTTGATCCCGAGGTTGTCGGCGTTGAACTCGAAACTGGCGGTGGCGTTGCGGGTGACGCTGAAGGTGTCGATCCCGATGCCGGTGGTGGTGTTGCGGGTGATGCTGAAGGTGTCGATCCCGATGCCGGTGGTGGTGTTGCGGGTGATGCTGAAGGTGTCGATCCCGATGCCGGTGGTGGCGTTGCTGGTGATGCTGAAGGTGTCGATCCCGATGCCGGTGGCCTTGAACTCGACGACGAAGGCGGCGCAACAGAAGGCGTCAGGCTGCTGTTCAAATCGTTTCGCCTCGCTCTCTCGCTTTCAACCTGCGCGGCAACGCGTTGGTCTCGAGCCCTCTGCGCGTCGGCAGCGATTCTGGCCTCGGCTTCCGGGTTGAGCGAATTGGCTTTGATCAGGTTCACGCGATCACTTCCCGACAGCCGATCGAGCGGCAGATAATCGGTTTTGAAATTCAACTCGACGGAAGAATTGAGATCGAGATCGGTATTCATTTCTTCCGTCGTCTGCGTTCTTTGGGTGGAGACATATCCGATCGTATTTTTGATCGAAGCTTCCATGCCCCACGGCCCAACCTTGAATCCGCCCTTGGCCGCGATCTCATTTTCCAAGCTAAAGCGGCTGCCCCGATCTTCTTGCGCGGCGCTGCGCGTGTCGATATGAAAGCGCATGGAGGCGGTGATTCTGCCGCTTTCAACCACGATGCGTTGCATGCCGAGCATGACCATGGTGGCCAGCATTTGCTGACGCTGTTGAGCCAGAGCGCGCCGCGCAAGCGGAACCAAAATACGATCGGGATCGCCGGAAGTGGGAACGGATTCACCTTCGCGCAAGCCCAAGTCCGTTCGGAGAGTGGCTTCGGAAGGCCAGGCTGCGCCCGGCCGCAGGCGCACGGTGATCTCAGACGGCTCACCGGTATTTTCTCGCGGCTCGCCTTCTTCCGGCACGTCGCCGGCAAGCTCGAATGAGGCGGGGTAACGCTCCGCCAACCAAACACGCGCATTGCCCGGCGCGAAATTCGCATCCGCAAAACCTTCGGTCGAGGCGGCAACATTGTTCAACAATTCCACATAAGAATGCATTTGTTGTTGGTTGGAATCGACGAGCGCCTTAAACACGCCGTTAATTAGCTCGGTGACAAAGCGCGGAAAGGAAACGGCGTTGAGAATTTGGTGGGTGGTTTCGGCGACACGCCCGGCGGCGACTCCGCTAAATTCCGAGCCGGCGGATTGTGCTCTTGCCAGAGCCGGCGGCTTGACACCGTTGCTGGGCTGGATGGCAGCGGCCTGGGCGATGATTTGCGCTTGCTGAGCGCTATCAGTTTCTTCGCGAATGAGCAGGGCGGCGCGATGACAAACCTTGACCATGGCTTCGGCCATTTGGCGGCGGCTGGCCGCATCAAGCGTCGAATACGCCGGCGACGACAGCAAAATCGCGCGCACGGTTTGGCGCACGAGTGGCAGCGGATCCCCAATCGACGTGAACCTGCCGTTTTGAGAATCCGAGGCGAAAATTGTTGCGCCGGCTCTGTCCATCTCTCCATTTATCTGGTTTCAATCGCCGTCATGTTTCGTTCTTCGAGCGCGAGGCTGGCTTGCAACCACCCGGCCGCCGCTATAATGGCGGGATGATCAAGCCCGACTAAAGGTGCGCGGTATTCACCCAAATGCGGCAACGCTTCGGCCAGCCACGCCAGCACCATCATGCCGGATTGGCCGCGGGTTACATGACTAGATATATCAATTGATTCGTTTAGGTAACGTTCGGTAATGGCGCGCACCGCGCCCCAAACCGAGCTTGAGCCCAGGGCTTGTTGCACCGGCGTCAGTTTCAATATTTCGAGGGCTTGTCGAATGACTTCCAACATATCGCGGGCGGCAAAACTAATGATGCTGCCGCTGCGCGAAATGAGATTGGCCGCTAATTGACTCGCTGCGCTTCGCAAACGGGTTTCTTCATAAGTTCCGGCTTGGGCGTTAGAGCTTGAATGCTCGTCCAATTTATAAAGTGCCTCGGCGAAGGCCGTCATCAGCATCTCGAATGCCGTGTTGCTGCCGCCCGGCGCAGCCAAATTCGGGCCCAAATCATTTCCAAACAAGCGCGCAAAAAAAGCCCGGCGTTCTGGCGCAGAAAGGCGCTCCCGCCGCTTTTTCCAAAAGTCGATCACCAGCGCCGTTGCCGGGCCGAGATCGCGAGATAAGCCGCCGCTCACTACCAGCCCGGCGAACATTTCAACGGCCGGCAGCAAGCGCGCAGATTCCAATTCCGAAGCGAGATAAAGCGGCGCGATGGCGCGCAAGTGCGCTTGCTCTGCTTCTGAACCGGCCGTCACCGGCGGCAAAGCGATGTCACCCAGCTCATCAAGGGCAAATTGCGCCGCGAACGCTTCAACCGCAGCCAACAGCCGAAAGCCGAGCGCCAGTGTGCGGTCAATTTTTCCGGCTTCGAGTATGACGCCGGGACGTGCGGCTTCATTTATGTTCGTCATGGCCGCCATTTTTCCAAAGTTTTCAGCATCATTTGACGCTTCGAAATAAATCAAGGCGAGCGAGCCGCAACCAAAAGGATAACAAAAAGATTAAACACGGAGAAAACAGAGCAAACAGAGAAGGCGATACACGGGAAAATCCTTTTAGCACCATAATCTCCGTTGTCTCTGTTTTCTCCGTGTTGAAAATTTTTGCTTTTTTTTGCACACATTTCACTTGTTAGAGAATGCGCCAGGTTTTCAGACAAGCTGAAAACTGGAGCCCCGCTACGGTGGGGCAGCCTTCATTTGACAGGATAACCGGATCAACTGGATTGAAATTTAATCCAGTTGATCCGGTTTATCCTGTCAAAAAAAGTTAGAATTTTTCTAACTTTCTTGAACCAATGGCCTACACCAGTTTTCAGATAAGCTGAAACTGGAGTCCCGCTAACGGGACAGCATTGAACCTGACAAATTTTTAAACCACCACGAAGACACCAAGACACTAAGAAAAGCTTTGTGATTGGTCTTTTGTTTTTTTCGTGCCTTCGTGTCTTGGTGGTTAAGAAAACTGTTTATCAGTCAAACAACTTTCAGAATTTTATTCTGAGTTTGAGTGCGTTAGCAACTAAGCCGGTCACGCGGGCTCGGTTTTGGGCGGCGCCATTTCGAGCGGTTTGGAATTGCCTTGAATCGCGGCCATCATTTGCGGACTCGCCAGCTTTTCCATTGGGAAATAATCGCTCTTGAAATTGACCCGCACTTCCCCGCTGAGCTTGGCTTTGACTTCGGCTTTCGATTCCGAGGTATCGTCGACGGAAGACTCCACGGTGGCGACGTGATCGGTGCTAAATTCGGAGGACATGGACGCATCGACCGGCGAAAACCACCCGCCATAACTAACTTGCGTCTTCAACCCAAAATGCTCTTGTTGGCGATCATACATGGAGGCTTTTGCCACGCGCCGAGCTTGGTCGGAAGCGCGCATGTCAAACACCACTTTGGCGTGGATCAAACCATCGGTTACCACGATGCGGTTGATACCGAGCACGACCATGGAAGAGAGGAGTTGCTGCCGGCTGCGCGCCATTTGCAATCGCGCCGCCAAAACCGCCCGGCGCTCATCTTCTTCATTAGACAAGTCTGAAATCGGTTTGGCGAGTTGCAATTCTTCGGAGATGGTCTTGGCAACGGCCGCCGGGTCGTCGCCTTTGACGACCAATCGCGGCTGTGGCGGTGGCGCGTCGCCTTCTGCAAAGCCGCCGCTCATCGGCGAGGTTTCGATGCCCAGCTTATCCGGATATTTCTGCGCGAGCCAATCGCGCGCGTTGTTTTCGGAAATATTATCTTGCGCGAATTGATCGACCGTTTTCGCGACGTTGGCGAGCAATTCGCCGTAGGCGCGCATTTGCTCGATGGAAGACTCGACGATCGCTTGAAATACCCCTTTGATCAGCCCCGAAACAAATTTGGGAAAATCCACTTTTTTCACCAATTCGCCGAATTGCTGCACGCCTTGCTGCACGGCGCCGGCTTTGAAATCTTCTCCCGCGAAGCCGGGATCCTGGCTCAAGCGTTGTTTGGTGGCGTCCACCGCATCCGCTTGGGCGCGCGCGAGCACGCCACCGGCGGGCGAAAACGCTTTTGCCGCCAAGCCGTCGGGATTGGCCATGTATGCCGCGACTTTGACCATTTTGGAAGCCAACTCTATTTTTTCCGCATCGTCGAGCTTGGCAAAGGCCGGCGAAGCCTCGAGCAAGTTTCGCACTTCCGGGCGAACAAGGCGCAACGTTTCGTCATCGATCCAGCTTAAACGAGGGTTTGCCTTTGCAGTCATAATTTCCGCTCCTTACGGCTTGGGCGTAGAAGGCGCCGCCGTCGTTGCCGAACCGGGAGCCGGCGCGGTGGATTTGGGCTTCGCCTTATCCTGAATGTTGCCAATTTGGAAAGAGTCGGCCATTTTTTCGAGCGGCAGATAATCGCTCTTGAAATTGATATCGACCTGCCCGGCCAGACTGGCGCGCGTCTGCAGCGCCGCATCGGTGTTTTCCTGATAAGCCGAAGCGAGTTTCAAGACCGGCGCGGCTGAATTTTTATACTTGCCTTTCGCGTAATAGCTCGCGTCGCGGTCTTCGGCATTCCATTCGCCTTCTTTGCCGCGGCTTCTTGATCTTTCTCCGCCTTGAGATTCACGCTCATATTCGCCTTCACTAGTGTAAGTGTATTGATCGCCATAATCGAACTGAGTCGCACTCAGTTGCGATTTAAAGGTGTCGCGTGCTTGAAAATCATACATGACTTTCGCAGAAATGCGACCGTCGGTGACAACAATGCGGTTGATGCCCATAAGCACCATGGTCGCCAAAAGCTGTTGCCGGCTGGTAGCGAGCTGCGTGCGCGCGGCCTGCACGAGTTTTTGCTCTGTTTCTTCATTTTCCAAATCCAGGCTCTTGAGCGGTCCACCATCCATGGGAAGCTGGCTGTTGACCTTTTGCAGCGCAGCAGATTCATCGACGCCGTCGCGCAAGCGCACGCGCGGTCCGGGGCCGCCTTCGGCACCGGTGTCGATATCGATCATGAATGTGTCAGGAAATTGCTCCGCGAGATGATCGCGGCCCTGGTTGGCGGAAACGTTTTCGTCACGGAATTGGTTGAGCGATTTAACCACGTCGGCCACCAGCTTGCCATACGCTTCCATTTGTTGGATGGAAGTCTGCACAATGGAGTGAAAGACGCCGTTGATGAGGCCGGCGACGAATTCTGGAAAATTGACCTGTTGCAACAGCACGCCGGCAACGGCCGCGCCTTCTCTGGCCGCTTGTGCCGTGAATTTACCCTGACCGCCAGTTTCGCGAGAGCGCGACCGGCCGGGAATATCGTCGGCAAGTGGAAACGCGTAAGGATCATTTCTTCCGGACGACACTTTTTGCGCCGTGGCTAATTTATGGCCCGGAATGCCCTCCGGGGCGGCGAGATAATTCGCGACTTCCACGGTGTTTTTCGCGATTTCCCGCTGCGTCTCCGGCGGCAGCGCACGGAACGCCTGGCTTTTCAGCAGTAAATCTTTGACGCTCTGGCGCACGATTTCGAGCCGTTGTTGGCTCAGCGGCGTCGCGCCGGTGGTATTGCTCTGACGTAAAGTGGAATAACTCATTTTGGCCTCCATTTGCCTTGGCGTTAAGCCGCGGCTATGCCGTTGCCGTTGCGGATCGTGGAAACATCCGAAAGCCGGCGTTTGATTTCGAATTCGATCGGCCGCAGATAAAGACTAACGCGCGCCGCGGTTGCGGGCGTGGTGCGAACGCTTAAAATGGAAAAATCGCCCGGCCAGTCGAACTGCTCCGGCGTAAAAGCGCGCAGCCAGCGGCCCAACGCATTCAGCTCGCGCGGCCGCTCCGATAACCCGAGCGTCAGGAGATTGAGAAAGTTCGGCGGCAAATCCGGCAGCATGCCGAGTAGCACGTAAAGCTCTAATTCCGGGCCGTCGTCGGTTTCGCCCAATCCCAGTAGCACCGATTGTTCCGGCAATTCAAAACGCCCGCCGAGCGCCAGTCCGAAGATTTGCATTAAGCCCGGCAGTTGATGTGACAGGCCGAGGCGCTCCATCAACGGGCTGAGATCAGCCAGTCGCAGCGAACCGCAATGCAAAAAAGTTGTGCGCTGGCTGCCGCTGTCATTGCGACAAGTAATCGAAGTGAACAACGGCATCAACGCCGGCATGGCCTGCGTCGCGATTCGCACCATGTTCGCCAAACGCGGCGGCAGGGCGTCGATTTGATTGGGCGACATTTCATAGTAGACTTTGGAAGCATGCAGGCCATCGCGATCATACGAGGTGCCGAAAAAAGCGCCATAATGCAGCCGATTGCGGCTGCCCATGCCGCGCCATTCTTCGCTGCGTTGATCGAACCAGCGCAGCGCTTCCGGGCCGAACATCGAAGCGCTCAAGCGGCGCATTTCGCGCGTCGCCTCATCGCGCCGGGAAACCGGCGACGCCTCCGGGCCAAGCGGCTCGATGGTGAAGCGCAGATTGTTCGGTTCCTGCTCCGAGAACGACGGTTCCAGCGGTGCCGAACCCGGCGTTAAAGCATTGGCGGCATATTTCGAATCGCCCTGCGGCAATGAGAACGTGCGATCCAGCAACGGCTTGACGTAAGGCAATGGATTGGCGGCGCCAAGCTGCCGTGCCGCATTTTGCAAGCGCTCGGCTACCACCGTGGACATGGGTTTCGCATTCATGGGTCACCTCCTTGCATATCGCGAATATCTGCCATTGCCGCTATCCATGCCGGCTTGCACACCCACCGACTCCAGCATGTCTTTGGCGATGGAAGGAATCTGAATGGGCCGCGAGGTCATCATCGGCGGCTCATAAGGCTGCGCGTATTCTTCCACGCGCGCATCCGGCGTGCCGGTAACGGCCAGCCATTGCTCGCAGGCGTTGACGAGGTCATAATCGGTGGGATCAATGGTAGATTTTTTTCCCCTGCTTAGAGCAGTCACTCGCCCGCGGATTTCCTTATCGTCGAGAACAGGGACTAGAGAAGAGCTCACTAGGCGCGAACGGTTATTGGCTAGCCAACGGATAATGATGGCCCCAGAATTGGCCAATATTTTACAACGCGTACTGCTTTTCGCGTCGCCTAAATCCAAGGCCGATATCTGTTCGATGACCTGGAAAGCGTCGTGTGCGCCATAGGCTTCTTTGATTTCAGGATCATTGAACAAAGTAAGCATTTCCCGAATATCTTTTTGCAGCTCAATAGCGAAAATGTGGCGGCCATAACCATATAAGGAAAGGTTTCCGGCGAGAGACCGGCCATTACTTCGCACCTGCTCTTGATTCCCCGAGAACGGAATACTTGAGCGGAAGATCTTATCGTACTGGCGTTGACGCACATAATCAGCGACTGACGAAGCGAATCGCATCCAGGATTCGTTAAATACGCGGTTGGGTGGACTCTGCGGCGTGGCTTCGCCGCCTGGAAATCCGAAAATACGTGCATACAGATTGCGGCGCTCCATTTCGGAAAGGCGCTGATTGCTATTTTTCCAAATATTGTAGATAATGTCGCAGGCCGTGCCACGACCCCCACGTTTAAACGGCATAAAACCACCTCCAATGGTTTGTTCGACAATTATTTCCCGGCAACGAAACCAATTATGCTCCTCAAGTATGGCGGCGAAGTAGATGGCTTGTGTAGCGTGCAAGTTCTCGGGAATGATTTCCACTTCGGCGTCGTCTTCCAAAGTCGGCAGGTCGATGTCAATCGCCGAAGGCGTGGAACTGCCGTCGTTATCAGCATTGCGCAGATCAACTAGAACGCCGGTAACGATTTCATCCAGATGCGGGTCCGTATGAGCCACATTTCCTTTAATGGCACGGACGATCGCCACCCACAAATTGGCACGAACATGTCTCTCCGTAGGCGTTTCGCCGGCATTTGCCAGGACGCCGAGCACTTTATGAAATAATTGACGAATATTATCAGCGGAAGAATATTCACTCAACGCCGTGACAACGGCCTCGCCGAAACGATCAACCTCCGGCTTGGTCATGTTGTCGCGTTCAAGTATGCCATATACTGCGGCGAGGGTTTCTTCTTCCGATGCTAACTCGTTCTGAATGTTATTCCCACGCTGAGAAGGAAATTTTCCATCTTCGTGGTTGAGTTGGGCGTTGACAAGCTTCATGACAGCAAGCTGGTCGCGAACCGCTTTGAAAAATGGATCATCTCTTGCGCCATCAACTGGCCCTTTTACTGTGGTCGGGCGCACACGCTCCCCGTTTTCCTTCATGTCAATGAATACAATCGGAAGCATAGTTTTCCTCCAAAAGCTCGCCTCGGAGGAAAAACCTCCGCAGGCAGGTTCGATCCGGTGATTTGTCCCGGCTCTATCGGATCATTCGAGACCGGAGTATCATTTGCGATTTAGATTCAACCATCAAAAGCAAATTTATCCATTTGGCGGCGAGAGGCGTGATCGATTTCATCATCGAGCGCCCGCAGCGCCGCATGCGCATCCAAAGTGCCGGCGCCGCAGTTGGCGCCTGTTCCGCGCGGCCACAACTGTGCCGATTGGCAAAGAATGCGTTTGATGGCCGCAGCTTCAAGATGAAATGAGCGCCGGCGGCCGCGACTCACCAACAAAGCCGCGGTGGCGGCAACAAACGGCGCGGCGAAGCTCGTTCCCGTCACCATTTGATAATCGCGCAACCCGGCGCTTAACACGCGTTCGCCCGGCGCGGACAACGCCACGTGTTCGCCCCTCGTGCTGAAGCTTGCCGGCCTTCCTTCCGAATCCACCGCGCCGACGGCAATTACGCCGGGCAGCGAGGCCGGTGAAAAGCGTTCTTCCTGCCCGGAATTTCCGCTCGCTGCAATCATGATGCAGCCGCGCGCCAAACCGTAGCGCACCACGTCGTCATGTGGCTTCGGATCATTTTCATCAAGCGCCGACTCCGGCGTGCCGAAGCTCATGTTGATCACCGTCGCGCCAAGATCGATGGCGCTTTTAACGCCGAAGTCGATATCGGAAAGCGCCCCGATGCCGATCGGCTCGTTTTTGCCGATCACTTGCGCCGCGCCGAGCACGCGGATCGGCAACAATCCACTCTCGCCCGCGAGGCCCGGCGGAATGTGTTTTCCCGCGGCGCCGATAATGGCGGCGCAAGAAGTGCCGTGTCCCACTTCATCTTCCGGATCGGTATCTGCTTCGCTGCGATCACCCAAAAGCTGCACGCCATTCGCCAAATCGCGCAGGCCCAATTCTACCGTATCAAAACCCGGCCGTAAACGATTCTGCAGCTCCGGATGCTCGGCGGCAACGCCGGTGTCGACGATGGCCACAATCACCGCCGGGTCGCCGGGCTCGTAAGCCATCGCCGGTGTGGCGCGAATTTGATCGCGCGCCAGCCAGCCGCGCTCCGTATCGATGGCTTCGACCGGCGGTTGCAGAAACGGCAGCGCGCAAAGATAATAAGGCGAGGCGTATTCGACGCGATCCAATTGGCGCAGCGCCTCCACCAAGTCTTCGATGCAACAGTTGTGATCGGCATCGACACGAAACGTGCGCGACAGGCCGATGGCGTGCTCCAAGTCATCGAAACCCTGATGCCCAGCGCCGATTTGGCCGAGCGCGGCCGCGGCTGTGTGCACGCGCACCACGCGAATGCGGCCGCCGAATTTTTTAAGAATGCGCTCGATCGGACCGCCATCCACTTGCGTCGCATGCGCCGTCGCGCCGAGGCGCACGTCGATGGCCGATGGAATCGTTTCCGGCGCTTCGCCAAGCGCGAGCTTCATAATCAGCCGGCCCGGCGCGCTGTAAAGATCGCACGGTCGCGCCCACGGCATCATCAATCGGCGTGTTGCTGTCATTGGTCTCCAGTCAAATTGAACTCACTTTTTGCCACCGCGCCCGGCTCGATTTCGACTTCCAACGTGCCGCTCATTTGATGCGCCAGGGGCGCGACGAGCAATTCCTGTTCGCTGGCTTGTAGCACCGGCGCGCGTTCGCCGGCGATGCGCACTTCCGGCAGTTGGTTGCGCATGAGGTTGCTGCCGCGAATGCGCAACAACGGCGCGCCCGGATTGAGCTCGTTTCTGAGGCCGGCGCCAGGGTTGAACGGCTGCGGCGTGATGCGCGTCACTCGCGGCTGGGCAGCGCGCATGAGCGCGGCGCGCAAGCGATTGACCGGCAATTGCGTATATTTCTGCAACGCTTCTTCACTGCTTTGCCGCTGCAAATTTCGCAATTGCGAAACGTTGTGAATGCCGGCCCATTCGAGGCGGCGCTGCTCGTCGTCGTTCAATTCATCGCCAAGCACGTCTTTTAGCGACGGCTCGTCCGGCTCGGCGGCGAGCTGCACGGTGTTCTCTTCGATCATCGGCCGGGTGATGCTGGTGAGCGATAAATGGACCGTGCTGGCATCCGGCTCATTGGGCCCGGCCGGCCGGATGCGCACCACGCTGCCGGAAATTTCGAGATGGCTGCGCAAATCCAGGGTGAGATCTTTCACCGCAAAAGTGAGCGGCCGATTCACCGCTTTGAGTCGCAACGCATCTTGAGCGCGATCCAATTGGCTCGTCAGCGCTTGAATAAATTGTTCGATGGGCAGACTGTTGTCGTTATTGCTCACGCTATTTCTTCCTCTTCCCAGCGAATTTTCAAACGGCTGCGCGGCTCTTCCAATCCGGTTTGCCAGCGCCAACTTGGAATGTCCGCCAAAAACTCCAACTCGCCGGCGCTCCGGCGCAGACGCACTTCAATGGGCACGTCGATCACTAAGCTCGTGATGTGCAGGGCCTCGACAGGCTCAGCTTGGCCGAACGGAATGGCGGCGCTGGTGAGGTCGATCATGGTTTCGGCAAGTGGACGACGCATTATTTATTAAGCGTCAAAAAGTTAGAATAAAATTCTGAAAGTTTTTCAACCACTAAGACACGAAGGCACAAAAAACAAAGGACTATTTCATGAAGCTTTTCTTGGTGTCTTTGTGTCTTCGTGGTAGTTTAAAAATTAGTCGGATTCAATACTGTCCCGTTAGCGGGACTTCAGCTTTCAGCTTGACTAAAAATCTGATTTAGGCCATTGGTTCACGAAAGTTAGAAAAAAAATTTAACTTTTTTGACTGGATAAACCGGATCAACTGGATTAAATTTCAATCCAGTTGATCCGGTTATCCAGTCAAACGAAGGCTGCCGCGAAGCGGCCCCAGTTTTCAGTTTGTCTGAAAACCTGGCGTAGTCTATTACAAGTTAAATCTGTGCAAAAAAGCAAAAATCTTTAACAGGAGAAAATAGAGCAAACAAAGATTACAAAGTTAAACAAGTTTTTCAGCCCTTATCCTCTCTGTTTGCTCTGTTTGCTCCGGTGTTAACCTTTTTGGTTGCGGCTTGTCCGCGTTGTGTTTGTCGCTTGATTATTTTACTCCAGCATTCGCCGGCGGCGTTGGCGCCGCAACTGCGCCCGGCGCCGGACTGATAGCTGAAGCTGCAGGCTCAACATTTTTGCTGGCGCCCGTTTGATTTAAAACAGTGCGGGTGTGGCGTTGCACCAAAGCGAGGCGCGCTTGGTCCACAAATCGCTCGAGCGGCACGGTCTCGCTGGCAAAATTAATTTTGACTTCGCCAAACAGCTCCGCGCGCAGCTCGGTGTCCGCCTGCACGTTGACGCCGACGGTGGAAACCATCATCGTGTGTTGCGGATAAGTCATGCTGCCGCGCGTTCCCCACGAAGATCCTCCCGGATCTTGCGACACGGCGTAATCCACCGCAGCCTTGTCGCGCGCCGCGGCGCGAAAACGCAGCCGCGCGGAGATGGTGCCATCCTTGACGATGACGCGATTCATGCCGAGCAGCACCATGGTCGCCAGCATTTGCAGCCGGCTTTCACCGACACGCCGGCGCGCTACGGGAATGAGCTGCTCTTCGATCAACTCATCCGTCAATTCTTCATCGGCGAGATCGAAATCTGCCAACCATTCCGGCGCCGGCTGTTCCTCGTCTTCCGCTCCACGCGCCCGGCGGCGCAAACGCGGTCGATTTTCCTCGAACGTCAGCTCCAAATCCTTCGGATATTGCTGCACTAGCCAATCGCGTGCTTGGTTGGCCGTCACGTTGTCGCGCGTAAAATCCTCGACATTTTTCGCTACCGCGCTCACCAAGTTGGCAAACGCCTCCATTTGGCGGATGGCCGCATCCACAATGGCGTCGAAGGTGCCATGAATCAAGCCGGCGACAAAAGCGGGAAAATCGATTTCATCGCTGAGCGCGCCGGCGCGGCTGGCGAGTGTTTCCGTGGCCGCCGAGCGCGGCTTGGGCATCGCGCCCGGCTCGGAAGCCGTTTCCTCTCCATTTCCATTCGCCGGTTTTTCCTGCTCCGCAAACCGCGCTTGGCTTCGCCGCCGCGCAAAATCCTCCGGCGTCTCCAGCGTCAAAGCATAAGGATCCCTGGCGGCCGGCGTTGGCGCCGCAGCTTTCGGATCGAAGGCTTGGCGAATCGTGCTCAAATCGCGCAGCAGCGCCGTTTGTGCGTGCGGGTTCAATTGCTGGAACGCCGGCGATTGCCGCAGTTTCGCTTCCGTCTGTGCGGCTAAATTGCGCGCGGCAATCACCTCTGGAAATTCACGTTTCACGAGTGTCCTCGGTGCGTCAACGGTTAAACGAAAGCGCGTCGCCTCGCGCCAATATCATCGGTTAAACTGGCGCGCAACAGCGAGCTTTGTTGCAAGATCGGTGCAAGCAACTCCCGATCAATTTCCTCGTCTTTAGCGTTGACTAATTTTTTGTCATCAATAATTTGCTGCATAAATTCTTTCAGCTTGAAATAGGGCTGCCGGCTTTCCCGGGTTAGATAAATGCCGTCGCCATCGAAATACCAATCACGCATGGCTTCCGAGGTGCTTTTGATGGTTTGATAATTCACCGGCGCGGCCGCTGAGTATCTCGCCAAAGGTTTAAGCTGAGGCCACAATTTCTGGTAAGCCGCGAGCCGGTCCTTCCGCAGTTCTTTTTCATATTCCGCCGCCAAATCCAATCGGATTTTGGAGCGCGTGCTGAAATACGTCAAGATCGCGGAAATCAGGCCGGAAATCAAACCGACGAGGATAGCTGAGGTTTGTGTTTCCATATCGAAGTTAAATGTTATAGACCACGTCCATCAAATTGCCGGAATCTCGTAATCGCATGAGACGTTTCTTCGCGGCGCCTTGCGCCACAGCCACCAAACGGCAGACGAGCTCTTCCGGTGAGGGCAACGTGGCCGCGCCTTGTTGTCGCAACGCGGCGATGAGAGCCGCGTGCGTTTCTGGGCCGAAAATGCCACTCTGCGGAAGATCTCCGGCCGTTGCTTGAAATTGCGCGAGATTTTCATAGCCGAGCATCTGCAGCGCATGTTGCCGCTGCGCCGCGGTGCGCAAGACGCCGGCAGCTTGCACGAGCCAACGCAAGCCGCCGCCAAGTCCGCGCGTCACCACGCGATCAAAAGCCATTGCCAGGCCGCGATCGCTGCTCAAACCAAGCCGGCCGGCAGTTTTGAGCAGCGGCCGGAAGAGGCCTTCAATCGCTTCTTCATTTTGCGCGGCTTGAAAAGCCTGAACCTCGCCGGCGCGGCGGAATTTTTCAATCCAAGCGGCGCTCCAAAGTGGCTCACCGCCGACGGGTTGCAGTCGTGCCGCTGGCGTGGCCGCATTGGTGACGGTGAGCAAGGCCTCGGCTTCCGGACCAAAAATTTCGGCAAAGATGGCGGCATCGCGTCGCTGCATGAGCTGCAGCACGCGGCCCAATCTGCCGGAATGTTGCGTGAACAAAACCAAGCCAAACGCGAGACCGAATTGATTGCTTTGATTCGTGGAAACCGCCGAGTAGAGCGCGTCGCCGGAATCCACCAGCGCGACTTCTCGAATGATGCGATAGATTTCTTCATTGGTGAGCGCCGCTCTTTCGCCGGCGGCCATCACGTCTTGTTCCGGTTCGGCGGCTTCGCCGATTTCCTCGGAATAATCCGCTTCTTTTATTGAAAGCGCGCTATTGGTTGCCGCTTCGCCGGAAAACGACCGGGCACGAGTGCTCGGTGAACGCTTGCCGTTGCGCGTGCCGTATCCTGTGGCATATCCTTGAGAGGTCGAGAGTGGCCGCCGGCCATTGGCATGGATGATTTGGATGTTGCCATTGCCGGCCGTGTCGACGGAAGCAAAATTTTCATATTCCTGCATGAACTGCGTGTAGTTTTTCACTTGACGCTCTCGACCTTGACCAACCGGCCAAGGATCGTTGTAACGCACAAACGTTCCTTCCGGTGTGCCGTTGCCATATAGACCGGTAACCACGACCGCATGACCAGAAGGAACTGCCATACCGATCCACAGCGGTCCACAGGACTCCAATAATTCGCGGAAACCTTCTATTGTATAACATAGCGGCCACTCTTTTTGCAAGCCCCAAGCGCGTGCCAATTCGTCAACATCGTTCGGGTTCAAGCCGGCCGTATAAGCGGCCCATTGCCCGGCGCCGCGCGCAATCTCTTCAGGGTTGATGGATATCAGATCGCGCCAACCAACAACCATTGCTGCGGATGCCGCCCAACAAGACATGCCGGTGAGTTGGGGCACTAAATAAATATCTTCTTTCCAGTCGACATCGAATGATTGGCCGCTGAAGGCGCGCGAACGTGGCGCGTTGTATGATTGGCTGTAACCATTGCCATTTCGGGCAACACTCGCAGTACGCTTGCCTTGACTCGTGCTCACGGGTGGCGCGATCAAATGACCAACATAACCGAGCATGCCGGAAAGCCGGAGTTCGGCAATATCGCCGGGACTGTTCCAATGCGGCGGCGTGCTCGTCAAGGGAACACCGGCTTGTTCATAAGCCGCCACCACGAGTTGGGAACAGAAAAATTGATCATTGGTACCGGTGCCCAAATTGATACGCCCGACCCAATCGACACAACGCTGATATTCGTCCCCGGTTTTGCCGCTGCAAAAGACGCGGCGATCCAATTGAAAACCTGCTTGCCTGATAATACCCCAATAGTTGTAATTCTTGCCGATCTGCTGGCCGACAAAATCGCGAATTCGCCAGGCTTGCTCTTCGGTCAAGTTGGGATGACGAAACGCCACCGCGACCGTAGCGCCGGCAAGCGCTTCTGATAATGGCCGGAAGACAACGCCATCACCAATCGCTTCCACCACTTGCCCGCCGTCGCCAGTGTAAATCATGGCGTGACTCACTGGTGAGCCTGAGGCGCTGCGAATGGCTTCTGAAATCCAAGCATCGGTTGTGCTCACGATAATGTCGCCGATTTGAAGCGCCTCGACGCCGATGGATCGTCCGCCATTGCCGGGGTCAAGAGGGATGTCATTGGAGAACGGCGTGGCGCGGGGTGCTGGCGCTCTGCCAGTAGTCAATCCGCGACCATTGCGAGAACTGAATCCTTTCGTGCTGGCGGTATTTCCGACAGAGTAAATCCACTGAATCTTGCTCTCCGTCAAGCGGCAGCCTTCGTTCAAATTGTCGCTCACGTTGCCGGTTGCAGGTTCGACCGCGATGGAGGTGTGAACGCCGATAATACTGGTTTCCTGCACCGTCATTTGCCGTTCTTCGTCGTTGCGCGCCCAAACAAAGAAAACCGGGGAGCCGCTGCTGCCGCCTTCGGTCTGAATGCTGTACTGGAAGGTTTCGGCGTTTGGCCCCAGGGTTCTAATCGTGTCGCCGTCCAGATGTTGGATATCGGGATTAACCGTTTCGGCGGCATACCCGCAAACGACGATCGGCTCTTCAATCGACTGATTGAGCTCTTCGAGAATGTCGAAATACTGGCCGTGCGGCGGCGGCGTGTTGACGATGATAACGCCTAAATCGAAATCCCGGCTATTGGGATTGTACTGCGGATGCACGAACCACGAGGAGGGATTAACTGGGAAGGAGCCAAACGGTTCGCTGCTGCCGTTCTTGCCGGGAATAATGGTAATAGAATTGGCGCCCGCTAAATTGTGCGCGCAAGTAAGAATTCGGTTTTGGCCAATGTAAAAACCGGTGCCAATGTATTCGCCCGCTGGACGGAAAATGCGGAAGCGGCAAATCGCCGAATGCGGGAAAAAGCTGGTATCCGAAACGCCGGCGCTCCAGCGTTGCCGGCGTGTCAGAAATTCTTTTAACCACTGCCAGGCTTCCTGAAAATTTCGCGGCGTATATTCGGGATGCACGACATTATAGACCAACGGCTTGCTCCACAGTGCAGAATCGAAGCCATCGTCATAGCCAAGAGCCACGCTAGCGCTCGTGTTGGGTGGTGTCGCAGGAGAATTCGGAATGGGTGAAGCTGGCGCCGTTGTCGAGCCATTAGGCGGAGGGGGAGCAGCAATCGTTGCCGTTCCGGGTTGTGCCGCATCGCCTGCCCAAACAAGCTCCTCGGAGCTAATCGCTGCATAGCCGTTGCCATGGCGCGCATGGCTATTACGTGGAGGCGGCAGCGCCGTCATGCGCCGCGAACCGCGGCCCGTGAATAATCCGAGATTTAACCAGGGGCTTCCTTCTGAAGGGATCTGCAGCATTCCCGCCCGGCTACGATTGGCGTCGGCAAACGTTGCCAGGCCGAAATACAGTTTGGGTTGACCGGCGAAACGCCGGAGCACTTCCGGCGGCACCAAATACACCGCCTCACCGCGTTCCGCCAGCAAAGGTCCGGCAGCGCGGCTGGAATAAAAATTGGAAGAGTTACGCTGGCTTTTGCGCTCGCTGCGAAAAAGCACCGGATCGGTGGCCAGCGCCACTTCAAACCACGGTGTGCTGCCGGTTTTTATCGTGAACCCGGCCACGGGGAACCGGTCGCTCACTTCCAAACGATTGGGACGGATCATCGTTGCCATCCTGACCTCCTTGATATTTTTATTTCAGGAAATTTTTTTCTGCGTTTTCAGATGGTAGCGGGGATTATCGGCGGCGCCTTCTTGCTCCAAAATTCCGGCTGCGGTCAAACGGCGCAAAACTTTGGCGAGCAGGTTGACTTCAACCCGAAGGCGTTGCCGCATGATCCACCACTCGGCAATGCCTTCCATTGTGTCGGAAGCATCGGGATTCTCGGCCAGATATTGCAAAATTGCCTCGGCCACCTCCTGTTCCCGGCGCTGTTCATCTTCAATTTGCGATGCTATGCTGTGCAAGGTCGTCTCCGCATTTTTGCCAGAGGACAACGCAAACGTGAGGCCAAAAAACCGCCTCAATCGGTGCGTTGCATTTTCAAAAAGTTAAGTCTTATTGATGAGCAGGATAATAGTGGCGTGGGTGGAATTGTACCCGGAGAAGCGGGCGAGATTAACCGGAGAAGTCGCTGACAAAATCAAAGTTAGCTGCGGGTGAATTTTCACCCGGCACGAAACGGAATTTTTAACCCAGCATCAATTTATCCGGATGCTTCGGAAAATCCACAACACAGACAAAGCCGCAACCAAACAGGAAAAAAGCTTCGGGTATCCGGGTTTTCTGAATTGCCCGGATAAACTTATCCGGTTAATTCGGAAAATCCGGATATCATTTTGCACAGATCAATTTTAAAGCGATTAAAGGGTTTTTGAGCCGGATACTAAAAAATTTTGAGGGGTGATATGATATTTTTTGAGCAGCTTGCCGAGATCGCGCCGCTCTTTGCCGATGGCTGAAGCGGCTTGGCTAACATTGCCTTTATATTCGCTCATGAGTCTCTGGAAATATTCCCGCTCAAATTTTTCAATCATCTTTTGTTTGAGCGATTTGAATGAATGCAATTCCGCGGAAGCGACCACGGCGGGGCTAGCAAGAACTTCCAAAGGCGAGGGAATTCCAAGATGTTCAATCTCGATGGCAGGCGTATGACTGAGATGAATGCCGCGTATGATCGCATTCTCCAACTCCCGGACATTTCCCGGCCAGTCATAGGATAACAGAGCAGCGTGAGCTGCCGGTGCGAGCTGCCGCATGCTGCCATCAACCGGCGCATGCTTTTTGAGAAAATGCTGAACGAGCGCCGGTAGATCTTCTTTGCGATCGCGCAGCGCGGGCAGATAAACGGAAAAAATACAGAGCCGATAATACAAATCCGAACGAAAGCCTCCCGATTGCGCCCAGAGCGCGAGAGGCGCATTGGTCGCGGCCACGATTCGCACATCCGCTTGTTGCTCGCAGCTCGAGCCGATCGGGCGAAATTTTTTATCTTGCAGCACGCGCAACAGCGCCACCTGGGCTCTTGGCGCCAGCGTATCCACCTCGTCCAAAAACAACGTGCCACGTTCGGCCTCGGCAAGCAAGCCGCGGCGTTGGCGGCGCGCATCGGTGAACGCCCCGCGCTCGTGCCCAAAGAGTTCGTCTTCCAAAAGCGTATCCGGCAACGAGCCGCAGTTTACGGGAATGAAGGGAAAGGCCGCCCGTTCACTCAAAAAGTGGATCGCGCGCGCGACCAACTCTTTCCCAGTGCCCGTCTCGCCGGAAATCAATACTGTCGCTTCGCTTTTCGCAATCGCCGGAAGCGGTTGAATCGCTTTCAGAAAAGCCGGAGAATCTCCAATCAATTTAGCCAGAGCTTGCGCCTCACGCAAGCGGTGAATCACCTTTTCCATTTCCATCGCCCCTTTCGATTATCCTGCCTATCATTATTTATTTATAGACGCCTTTTGCCAACAACTTTCCCAAAGTTTTTTTCACGCGAAGTTTCTTGAAGCTTATCGATTTAAAAATTAAGCGGCTCATTCCTTTTTTGTCAAAGAAGCTTTGATCTGTCGAATCATCGCCAGTGCATCTTCCTGCTCGACGACTTCTCGTTGCGCTATTTCTTCGGCGCTTTCAATTTTAAATGGGGGATTTTCAAAAAGCATCTCTGGAATCTCCCGCAAAAAACGCGACGGTTCGAGGGTGAGTTCTTCTTTGTAACGGGTTTTCTTGTCGCAAAAACTTATGGTCAACTCTCGTTGCGCTCTCGTCAGCGCGACGTAGCACAAGCGGCGTTCTTCCTCCTCCCCGCCCTCTTCACAGGCACGTCTGCTGGGAAACTGGCCGTCGTTCATGCCATAAATAAAAACGTACGGAAATTCCAAACCCTTCGCTGCGTGCACGGTTAAAATCACCACCCGATCGACTTGCCGATTGAGATAATCCGTATCGGAAACGAGACTGAGACGATCCAGAAACCCCGCCAGCGTTGGATCATCGCTCGTTTGTTCAAAGCGTTTCAAACTGCCAAGGAATTCACGTACATTGTTTTGGCGCTTCTCAATGACTTTCTCATCATGTGAGGTTTCCTGCAAGGCGCGCATGAAATCGAGACGTTTGACCAATTCTTCCGCCACGACGCTAAGCTGGCCGTCGCGAAATTTGCGGCGAAACTCGTCGATAAGATGCGCGAATTGAATCATCGCATGGGCCGTCGGCCCGCGCAAATCTTCGATGAACTCGGCTTCGTGAAAAGCGCGATACAAATTTTTATGATGCGTCGCACAATACGTGTGCATCCGCAGCAGCGTTTGGCTGCCAATGCCGCGCTTGGGAAAATGCAGCGCGCGTTTGAAGTTTAGCTCATCGTCGGCATTGCGCATGACTTTCAAATAAGCAATCAAATCGCGAATCTCAGCGCGGTCGTAAAACGAGTCGCCGCCGATGAGTTGATACGGAATATTCGCTGCCCGCGACGCTTCCTCCAGCGGGCGCATTTGAAAGTTCGTGCGCACCAAAATAGCGTAATCGCTGAATCGGCGTTTCGCGTCGAGCAGGCGCTGGCTGGTGATCTCGGCAAAAAGTTTTTCCGCCTCGTCATGCTCATTCGCCCCGCGCAGCACTTTGATTTTTGCGCCGCCTTGCCACGCCGTCCACAAATTTTTCCCTTTGCGGCGCTTGTTGTTTTTAATCACGGTGTTCGCAGCATCCAAAATCAACTGCGTCGAGCGATAATTTTGTTCGAGCTTGATGACCCGCGCCCCAGAATATTTTTCCTCAAAGTTCAGCATAATTTCTGGGTTCGCACCACGCCACGAGTAAATCGACTGGTCATCATCGCCGACCACGCAGAGATTGCGCCGCTGCCCCGTCAGCAATTCAATAAATCGATCCTGCAACGGATTGGTGTCCTGATACTCGTCCACCATGATGTAGCGATAAAGATTTTGATAATACTCACGTACCTCGGCATGCTCCGCCAACAGCTTCGTCGCCAAAATCAAAATATCGTCGAAATCAATCGCATTGAAGCCACGTGTGCGCTTCTGGTACTGGCCGTACAGATCGCGAAAGAGCAACTCTTCGGCGTTTGCAGTTGGGTGCAATTGTTCCGGGCTGTGGCCGTCATTTTTGGCGGCGGAAACGCGGCCGAGCAATTGCGCCGGATTGTGTCCGCCAAATTCCATCGCTTCATCTTTGATAATCTCACGAATCAGCGCCAGTTGGTCCGATTCGTCATAAATCACAAAATTTTTGCGATAGCCGAGGGCTTCGACATTTTTGCGCAAAATACGCACCCCGAGCGAATGAAAGGTGGACAGAGTTACACGCATCGCCACTTTGCCCGCTAAATTTTCCAAGCGTTCTTTCATTTCGCGCGCCGCCTTGTTGGTAAAGGTCACCGCCAAAAGATTTTCCGGCGGAACGCGTTTGGACTCAAGCAAGTAAGCCAAACGATAGGTAATGACGCGCGTTTTGCCGGAGCCGGCGCCGGCGAGAATGAGTAACGGTCCCTCGGTGTGTCCGACGGCCTGCCGTTGTTCGGGATTGAGATCGTTGAGACGAGACATGAAAATGTGAGGCGTAAAACGTAAGGCGTAACACAGTTTCTTTATCTAAAAATAAATTTGTTTTTTGCAAACGACAAAACGATTAGCAAGATAAAGATTTGACAGGAAAGAAACAACGGAAAATTTTTTATAAAACAAAAAAAATACAATTTGTGCCCGTCAATAGCGCAAAATTATTCTTGTTATTCTTTGGGGTTTGTGGTATATTTTAAAAGAATTACCGAAGATATGTAATCATTCGCATATAAAAACCTGAGCTTGTTAACATCGAAGAAATTTATGGTGAAACGAAATAAATCTGTTTTTCAATTTGGCTTATTAGCCCTGTTGGCATTATGGCTGGGTTGCACCGGGAAACCGCCGAAATTAGCCGATCAAACTAAAACTGTTGCAGGGCAATACAAATCTTATCGCGAAGCCGACCCGCGCGCGACGGCGTTGGTGGTGCAAGGCTCACTGGCCGAGGTAAATGGCGATTATAGCGCAGCGTTAAACGCTTATCAAGAAGCGCTGCTGTTTGATTCGACTTCGGTTTCTTTGCACAACGCCATCGCCGAGATTTATATGCGCCTGGAGCGCACCGAAAGCGCCATGCAAATCCTGCGGCGCGCCGTGCGCCTCGATCCGCGGAATATTGACACGCATGAGAACTTGGCCGCCGCGTTGCGGGAAAAAAACCAAATCGATGCCGCGGTGAAAGAGTATGAAACGATCTTGACCCTCGCGCCGGAAAACGTGCAGGCGATCGCGGTGCTCGCGAGTTACTATTTGCAGCGTCGCGAGCAAGAGAAAGCCATCGCGATGTACCAAAAATTGCTCGATCTCGGCGAAGCCGGTCCGCGTGAGTGGTTCGGCCTCGGCATGCTTTATTTGGCGCAAAAACGCTATGACGAAGCGATGCAAACGTTTCAAGATTATCTTAAGGATTCACCCAGCGACGAGCGTGCGTATCTTTCCATCGGCGCAGTTTATGAAGCGAAAAAAGACACCGCCGCGTTGATTCATTGGTATGAAAAAACGTTGAGCCGCAATGAGGATTTTGACGAAATCCGCAATGCGCTGCGGCGCCTGTTTGTGGCGCAAAAGAATCCGGAGGCCGCAATTGCGTTATTGGAAAAACAAAGCCGTCTCGATTCGAGTAACGTCGAAATTCTCGGTGATTTGTACGAATTGTATTTGCAGAAGCGCGACACCACCGCCGCGCACCAAAAATTGGAGGCCGTGATCACGTCGTTGTCGACGCGTTTTGCAAAGGACACAAGTAATATCGACCTGCTGCTGCAAATCGGCGAAGTCTACGAACAAAAAGGCGACAAGAAAAAATCGCAACAATTTCTCGACCGCGCGATTGGCTTGCTGCAAAAGCGCGCTGACCAGGATTCAACCGGTGGCGACAAATGGCTGCAATTGGCGGCGATGTATGCCCAACGCGGGGACACGGCACGGGCCAGCAAAACCTTCCAACGTGCTGTGCAAATCGCGCCACAAAATTATCTCGTTTTTTATGCTTTTGGCGATTGGCACTACAACCAAAATCATTTGGATTCAGCAGCCACTTATCTCGAAAAGGCCAGTCAGTTAAATAAGCGCGATCCGCGCGTTTGGTTGCAGCTCGGGTTGACCAATATGCGCCGCAATAAAAATGACGCCGCCCAACAAAACCTCGAACGGGCTTATGATTTGGCGCCGGACAATCCGAACGTCAATTTTCTACTCGGCGTTGTGTTGAGCCAACAGCGCCAGCACGAGCGCGCGATGACCTATCTCAACACTGCGCTCATTGCCGACCCGGACAACACCAATATTTTGGGAACGCTGGCTTCGACGCTCGATGAATTGGGCCGTCATGCCGAAGCCGATTCGATGTATCAACGCGCGCTGCGGATTACGCCGGACGATGCGACGTTGTTGAACAATTTTGCTTACAGTTTATCCGAACGCGGCCTTCGTCTTGATGCGGCGATTGCCATGGTCAAACGCGCGCTGGAAAAGGAGCCGAAAAACGGCGCGTTTCTCGATACAGTTGGGTGGATTTATTATCAGAAAGGCGATTATCAAAACGCGTTGAAATATATTTTGCAGGCCATCGAAACGCGCGATTCTTCGGCAGAAGTGTTCGAGCATCTCGGTGACGTCTATCGAAAGCTCGGGCAAATGGAAAATGCGCAAAAGTACTGGCAAAAAGCGCTGCAACTGGATGGCTCGCGCCAGAGCCTGCAACAAAAACTGGGTTCGACACCGGACTGAGGGCAACCGAAAGCACGAACCGGCCAAAGTCAAACCATTTCGCTTTTTTTGAGGCAGAGTGATTATCCGACAGAAAAATTCTTAATCATTCTGCCGCGCAATTATCCTGCCCTTTAAAATCATGCAGTGATGAGCTTTGCCGGACAATACAATCACGCGCTCCAAATAAAATATTTTTGTACTCAACTTTGATTATCATAAAAAAAACTGTTGTTCGCCTATTTCGCAGCCTTGTCTCTAAGCGGGTTGGTGATTTTCTTTATAGCGACAAAAGCTGTCTTTTTCAGCTATTTTTACTTGTTATCAGTTTGCTTGGTTGTGCCGGCCGCATGCCAAAATTAGAGCGCGAGTGGCGACCGGAAGAATTGTATGAACGGGTGATGGAAAATTACCGGCGGCTACAAACCTTTCGCGGCGAAGGCCCGTTAACCATTGAATCACCGCAGGCCAGGCTGATGGCCCCGGCCCAAATTCTGGTTTTGAAGCCGGATTCAATCTTCATCAAAGTTGAAGCTGCGCTCGGAATCGACGCCGGCTTTTTCTTTGCGGATCGCCGCCAATTCGCAACCTTCTCGCCATTGGAGAACCTTTATTTTTTTGGCGAAACGCAAAAAGTTCACGAGTTGACGTTTTTTCAAATGGATTTGACTTACGACGAAATGATGAGCGGTTTGGTCGGCGCCGCATTGCCCTATTTTGACAGCACGTTTACCATCACCCGTGAGGGCGAGGAATATCGTCTTGAAGGCAAACGCCAACCGCGTCAGACTGAAGCGCTGCCAGTCAATGGCATGACGCAATATGCCGCGGCCGCCATCGATAGCGCGGCATGGCGAGTCACCTATTGGATTAATGCTGCCCGCGGCGTAGTGGTAAAAGCCGAAGAGCGCGATGCGAACGGCGAATTATATGCGCGCCAGGATTTCAAACGGTTCCGGCAGGTGCGCGGCATTTGGTTGCCACAACTCATTCAAATGCAGCGACCGGCATTGAAAGAACGCCTGACCATTTTTTATAATCATATCACCCTTAACAATCAAATCGCCGCGAGCGAATTTGTCATTCGAGTGCCGCAAAATGCGAAGCGCGTTG
>CAYUVM010000012.1:0-24356 GCA_964447935.1 uncultured Cytophagia bacterium
CAAACCGGCAGTCAAATTTTTGCTGTCGATTTGGCGTTTGCCGATTTGCAGACGTTGCGCCAACAGCTTGAACGCCAACACCTCGCCTCAATCATTCCACTGCAGTACGACGGCTCACATTTGCCGCTGGCCAGTGGCAGCTTCGATCTCGTGCTTAGTTTCGAGGTGCTCGAGCATGTGCATGACGAAGCAACGGTGTTAAGCGAATGGCGCCGCGTCCTGAAACCGAACGGCGAAATCGTCATTTCCGTTCCCAACAAAGGCTGGATTTTTGAAACCCACGGCGCGAATTTACGCGGCCTGCCGTGGCATCGTGTGCCATTTTTTTCGTATTTACCACATTTTTTGCATCGCCGTTTGGCGCGCGCTCGCATTTATCGCCGGCGCGATATTGTGCAATTGCTGCAAAAACATGCATTCGAGGTTCTACGCACGGAATACATTATGGCACCGCTGGATGTCGTGAAAACGCCCTGGTTGAAGCGGCTGCTGCAAGCGAGCGTCTTTCGCGGCGATACAACGCGCTGCTCTATTTTTGCAACGGCGATTCTGGTACACGCCCGCAAAATTTCGCCGCCGCATGAAACAAATAAAGTCACCTCATGAAACTAACATTCAAATCGCCGCTGTGGTGGTGGGGCATTCTGGTGTTGGCCTTGCTGTTCATCTCGTGGAGTGTTTCACTGATTCTGAGTGTGACGCGCTTGCAGGATGAGGCCAGCCGCAACGTGGCATTGATTAATAAATTCAACAGCGTCGAGCAAACCATCCGGACGCTGGAAGATAGCATGGCCAGTAACGGAGAGCACCTCGCGTTGTCCTCCGATTCATGGCAGCAGGTCATCACGAGTTATCGCACCAATCTGCAACAACTCACCGCTGACGAACGCTCACAACTCGGTCCGGCCGCTCCTATCCTCCATCTCGATTCGCTGGTGGCACAGCTCAATAATCTCTATATTCAAATCGAGCAAGAAAAACTGGCAAAAATAAAAGACCAAACACTCACGCGGCGATTCCAATATCAGATTCATTTAGCGATTAATGACTTTAGAACCGTGCTGCAGAGCCTGCGCACGCACCAGGCAAAAGTGTCGATTGCGCTCGTCTCCAAATGGCAAGAACTGACTCGTCTCGTCGTGATTTCCTGCCTACTGGCGTTTTTTTTGAGTATCGTGTTGTTAATTTATCAACGGGATCTCAGCCGCCGGCTACGTGCCGAGAAAGGGCTTCAAGAAAGCGAAGAGCGCTTTCGTCGTTTGGCTGAAAATGCGCCTGATTTGATCTATCGTTATCGTTTTACGCCAACCCCTGCCTTTGAGTACGTCAGCCCCGCCGTTAATGCCATGAGCGGCTGTACCCCGGAAGAGTTTTACGCTGATCCCGGGTTGGCATTTAAGCTGGTGTATCCAGATGATCTGGTGCATCTGGAAATGCTCAAAAATTCGCCGCCGACCAGCGTTATGGATTTGACCTTGCGGTGGCAGCATCGCGATGGCTCCCTCATTTGGACCGAACAACGCCTCATGCCGATTGTCGATGCGGCCGGAAAAGTCTTTGCCATAGAAGGCATCGTGCGCAACGTGACACGGCGTAAATTGGCTGAACAGGCTTTACGCGAAAGCGAGGTGCGCTTTCACAGTATGGCTGATACTGCACCGGTTTTGCTCTGGATGGCCGGCCCCGATCAGCGGTGTTCTTTTTTTAATAAGAGCTGGCTGGAATTTACAGGGCGGCCGATTGAAGAAGAACTGGGTGAAGGTTGGACTCGAGGCATTCACCCAGATGATCGGACCAAAGCAGTAGAAGCATATAGCACGGCATTCACCGCGCGCCGAGAATTCAAAATCGAATATCGTTTTAAACGGCACGATGGTGAATATCGTTGGTTGGTAAATACCGGTTTGCCGCGCTGGTTAGCGGACGGTAGTTTCGCCGGCTATTTGGGGTCGTGCCTTGATTTCACGGAACACCGGCAAGTGGAGGACTCTTTGCGCGCCAGCGAAGAAGCGCTGCGGCACTCCGAGGAACGTTATCGTACGTTGATTGAGCAAATGCCGGATGGTTTATATCGCAGCACGTCGGACGGCAAATACGTTGACGTAAATTCCGCGCTGGTAAAAATTCTCGGCTATGACAGTCGTGAAAATTTGTTGCAAGTCGATATCAAATCGCAAATCTATTTTGACAACCGCGAACGCGAAGAGGCGATGGCGGCTGCGAAGCAACCGTCCAACGACGGTGTTGTCATATTGCGGCATCGCCGCAAAGATGGACAGGAAGTCTGGTTGGAAGATCACGGTCGTTTTATCACCGATGCCAATGGCACGGTTATTTATCAAGAGGGTATTCTACGCGATGTGACGGCGCGAAAACTTGCCGAAGATGCGCTCCGGCAAAGTGAAGAACGCTATCGCACGCTGATCGAACGGTTGTCCGATGGCGTCTATCGCAGCACCCCGGACGGAAAATTCATCGAGGTAAACCCGGCGATGGTGCGAATGCTCGGTTATGCGAACAAAGATGAGCTTTTAGCGGTTGATATTAGAAAACAACTTTATTTTGAAGAGGGCGAACGCAACACCGTCGTTGACAAATTACAACGCGCCGGCGGCGATGAAATTGACATTTTCCGCTTGCGCCGCAAAGATGGTCGCGAAGTCTGGGTGGAGGATCATGGCCGCTTAGTCACCGATGCCACCGGAAAAGTCATTTACCACGAAGGCATTTTGCGCGATATCAGCGCGCGCCGGCGCACCGAAGAAGCATTGCGCGAAAGCGAAGAGCGCTATCGTTCCGTCATCGGTGCATTAGCTGAGGGCGTTGTATTGCATGACGCCGAAGGCCGCATCATTGCGAGCAATGCCAGCGCCGAGCGAATTTTGGGATTTGCCGCCTCGCAATTACAAGGACGGCAAACGGCCGATTTCAACTGGAGCGCGGTACATGAAGACAACACGCCGTTTCCTGCGGAAATGCACCCCGCGATGGTTTCTTTGCGAACCGGCCAGTCTTGCTCGAATGTGGTCATGGGCATTCACAAGCCCAGCGGCGAGCTGTCGTGGATTTCGATTAACTCCCAGCCTTTATTGCGCGCCGCCGAATCCACACCGTATGCCGTGGTCGTTTCATTTTATGAAATTACCGAACGGCGATGGGCCGAAGAAGCGCTGCGCGAAAGCGAGGAACGCTATCGCCTGCTCGCGGAAAACTCGTTGGACTTGATCGAACTGATCGATTTGGATGGAAATGTAATGTACGCTTCGCCCTCTCACTTTTATGTTCTCGGCCACACGCCCAACGAGTTGGTTTATCAAAACCTCTTCAGCTTCGTGCACCATGATGACGTCCCGAAAGCGCTGCTGGCGGTCAACGAATTAATGGATTCGAAGACGCGAAAAACCATCGAACTCCGGCTCCATCAAAAAAACGGAACGTGGATAGAAGTGGAAGCCCTGCTTTCCGGCATTCCCGGGCCGGGCAACAACATTCATCGCATTCTGTTTTCGGCGCGCGATATTGCCGCCCGCAAACTGGCCGAAGCGCATCTCAAAAGTTCCTTGAAAGAAAAAGAAGTTTTGCTGAAGGAAATTCACCATCGGGTTAAAAATAACTTGCAAATCATTTCGAGTTTGCTTAACCTGCAATCCGGTTACATTCAGGATCCGCAAGCCGGCGAACTGTTCAAAGAAAGCCGCAACCGCGTCAAGTCTATGGCGTTGATTCATGAGCGGTTGTATCAATCCAAAGACCTGGCGCGCATTGACTTTGCGGAATATGTGCGCAATCTCACGACGCATCTGTTCCGTTCATATGGCGTTACGGCCCGCGCCGTCAGTTTGCAAATCGCCGTTGATAATATTCTGCTCGATATTGACACGGCCATTCCCTGCGGTTTAATCATCAATGAGCTGGTGACCAATTCGCTCAAATATGCATTTCCGCCCGGCCTCGAAGGTGAAATTCGTATCGGGTTGCATCGTGAAAGCAATGGCCAGCTTGCGCTCAACGTCAGTGATAACGGCACCGGCTTATCACCCGATTTCGATTTTCAGAAAACCGAATCGCTCGGCTTGCAACTCGTCAACACCTTGACGGATCAACTACAAGGGCAAATCGAAATTGAGCGTCAAGGCGGCACTACTTTTAAAATCCTGTTGCATCCGCATCATGAATTCGAGGTCCAGGAAAATTTTTGATGGAGCGTAAATCGGTGATTCCCCCTTCCCCTGCCATAAATCAGCCTGCGACTGCGCTGGAAAAAGTGCAATTGGCAAATGCAGATTTGCGCAAAGCCTTCAACTTTATTGTCCGCGAGGCGCTTTCACCGGTCGCATTGGGTTTGGGCGTGCTGTATTTGATTTTCGCCATCAGCCATCCTCTTGTGCTGCCTCCTCCGGTTGCCATGCCATTGTGGGTCGCTGCCCTCACAACGGCAACCTTGTTATTGCTGATCCGCTATTTCCTCAGCCGGTCGCTGCCGGCATAACGCTGGGCCCATCCGCTCGGCGCTGTAATATTTCTACTTGTACTGCTGAACAGTCTCTTGCATCTTATTCTTACCGCCGAACCGATGCAAACCACCAATCTGATCTTATTGGTGATTGCCGCTGGTTTTCTCTATCTCTCGACAAGTTGGTTAGCCTGGAGTTTAATCATTACGTTCAGCAGTTGGCTCGCCGTGGCGCTAACGATGAAGTCCGTGCCGGCGGCGGAATGGACCCATTTGGGCTTTGCCTTGTTTACCGCCAGCGTCGTGGCGATGTTGATTCAATTGGCGCGCCAACGCACGATGAAACGGCTTGAAGGCCTGCGTTTTCAAAATGAGCACCGCAAGGTCGAACTGGAAGCGACGCTCGTTGCGGTCGAACAAGCGCGCCAAAAATCGGAGCATTCCAAACGGGACTTGATGCAAAGCGAAGCGCGGCTTCGCTTGCTCACGAGCCAGATGCCGGCTGTCTTGTGGACAACCGATCCCGAACTGCGCCTCACCTCGGCGCTCGGCATGGGGCTGGAAACTTTTGCGTTGCAAGCGGATAACGTTATCGGTAAAACCCTTTTTGAATTTTTGCAAACCGACTCTCCGGAATACAAACCGATTGCCATGCACTATCAAGCCCTCAAAGGAGAATCCGTGACACGGGAGATTTTCTTGCAGGATCGGCTGTTCGATTGCAAAGTCGAACCGCTGCACGATGAGCAGGGCACGCTCTCCGGGTTGATCGGCATTGCGCTTGACATCACCGATCGCAAAATCGCCGAGGGGCAGCTTAAAAATTCTTTAAAAGAAAAAGAAGCCTTACTGAAAGAAATCCACGAGCGGGTTAAAAATAATTTGCAAGTAATCTCCAGCCTGCTGAATCTGCAATCCGGGTATATTCTGGATCCGCAGGCCCGTGCACGCTTCAAAGAAACGCAAGATCGCTTAAAAGCCATGGTTTTGATTCATGAGAAACTCTATCAATCGCAGGATTTAACCTCGATTGATTTCGGCGGCTATATTCGCAATCTTGCGGTCCATCTCTTTCGCTCGCATCAGGCCAATGTGCATGTCATTGCGTTACATCTTGAGGTCGACTCGATCAGCCTCGACATCGACCGCGCTATGCCCTGTGGCCTGATCATTAACGAATTGGTCGCCAACGCTTTGCAATACGCTTTTCCAAGCGGCACATCCGGAGAAATTCGGCTGGCCTTTCACGAAGACGAGCAACGGCAAATTACTTTGCAGGTCAGCGACACCGGCGTCGGCGTTCCTGCGCATCTTGATTTTCACCAGGCCGAATCATTAGGTTGGCAACTGGTCAACACCTTAACCGAGCAGCTTCAAGGCACAATTATGCTGGAGCGCAACGGCGGGACAAAGTTTACGCTTACCTTCCGCCATTAAATCACGGATACGGCGAACCGAAAAAGTTTAAAGCCGCTTTGCAAAAAAGATATTTCGAGATACTACATCATGAAGGTTGAACAACAGGCCAAAATCTTGGTTGTCGAGGATGAGAACATCGTTGCCCGCGACATTCAGAACACATTGAAACATCTCGGTTATATCGTCACCGGTATTGCGGCAACCGGCGAGGATGCCATTCAAAAAGCCGGCGCCACGCAACCGGATTTGGTGTTGATGGATATCATGCTAAAAGGTTATCAAGACGGCGTAGAAGCGGCACAAAAAATTCTGGCCTTGCACAATATTCCCGTGGTCTATCTCACCGCGTTTACGGATGAAAAAACGCTGCAACGCGCCAAGGTGAGCGAGCCGTACGGTTACGTCCTCAAACCCTTTGAAGAACGCGAATTGCAAATTGCCATCGAAATGGCCATTTACAAGCATCGAATGGCCAAAAAATTGCAAGATCGTGAGCAATTGCTGGCGAAAATTCTCAAAACCATTAACGATGCCGTTATCACGATTGATACCAACGGGCAGGTCGCGTTCATGAATCAAGTAGCGGAAGCCTTAACCGGCTGGACTGCAAAAGAAGCGCTTGGGCAGCCGCTGGCAGAGGTTTTCAAAATTAGCGCGGCCGAGGCGCAGACGTCAACCCATAAACTCGTTCAACAAGTTTTTGCGGAAGGCAGCATCAATAGCTATTCACGCTTATTAACCAAAGATGGCCGGGAGATTTCCATTGATGATAGCGCGGTGCCGCTGCGGGATGAAAACGGCAAGGTGAGCGGCGCCATTCTGGTGTTTCGCGATATCTCCGCGCGCCAGCAGGCGCAGGCCAAATTGCTGGATCGTTTTGCTCAAATTCAGGCGCTTTACCAAATGACGGAAGCCCTCGGTCGCACCGTCAGTCTCAGCGAGATTTATGAAGAAGTGCTCAACAGCTTGGAACGCGTATTGAAAGTAGATCGCGCCGCGATTTTGCTATTTGATCCCGACGGCGCCATTCGCTTCAAAGCGTCACATGGACTTTCCCACACCTATCAACGTGCCGCCGAAGGGCACTCGCCATGGTCGCCGGAGCACAGCAATCCCCAACCGGCCTTTATTGCGAATGTCGAAGAGGACAACACCCTCGGGCTTCTTCGTGAGCCTATTCTTCGTGAAGGTATTCGCGCCCTCGGCTTTCTGCCGCTGCTGGGTCAGGGATTGTTGTTGGGAAAGTGCATGGTCTACTACAACACGCCGCATCTGTTTTCTGCAGAAGAAATTCGGTTAGCGCAAACGCTGGCCGGCAATGTGGCGTTTGCCATCGAACGTGCGCGGGCCATTGAAGCAGTACAGGCGAGCGAGGAGCGCTTTCGGCAGATGGCGGAAAACATTCACGAAATTTTCTACATGTCTGAACCGCAAAAACCGGCCGTGCTCTATATAAGTCCGGCTTATGAAGAAATTTGGGGCCGGAGTTGCACCAGCCTGTATGAACAGCCGCGCTCATTCTTGGATGCCGTGCTTCCCGAAGATCGCGAAATAGTGGCGTCGGCTCATGCCAGACAGTTGCAGGGCGAGTTAACTCACGAAGAATATCGCATCAAGCGGCCGAATGGTGAAATCCGCTGGATCTGGGACCGCAGTTTTCCGATCGCAAATGAAAATGGTGCAGTTTATCGCATCACCGGCATCGCCGAAGACATCACGGAGCGCAAACGCACGGAAGAGGCCTTGCGCCAAAGCGAAGAACAATTACGCAAAGTGCAGCGCATGGAAGCCATTGGCCGTCTTGCCGGCGGCGTGGCGCATGATTTTAATAATATGCTGACGGCCATTATCGGCACGGCTGAATTAGCCATGCTGGAGCTGCATCGCGATCATCCGGTGCGCCGCGATTTGAAGGAAATCAAACAAACCGCGGATCGCGCCGCCAATCTGACGCGCCAGTTACTCGCTTTCGCGCGGCAGCAGATTATCGCGCCCGGCATTTTCAATCTCAACGATCTCATCATCAATCTCGAGAAAATGCTGTATCGGCTAATCGGTGAGGACATTGAGTTGATCATTACGCCGGCGCCGGATATCGGCATGGTCAAAGTCGATGCCGGCCAGATCGAGCAAGTTATCGTCAATCTCGCCGTCAATGCTCGGGACGCCATGCCGGCGGGTGGCTCACTCACGTTGCAGACGGCAAATTTTACCGTCGAGCAAGATTTTGCCGCGAAACATCCGGAACTGCCGCCGGGAGAATACGTCACACTAATCGTGCAGGACACCGGTAGCGGCATGAGTGCAGAAGTGAAAGCCCGCTTGTTCGAGCCGTTTTTTACCACCAAAGAAGTGGGTAAAGGCACTGGCCTCGGTTTAGCAACTTGCTATGGGATCATCAAACAAAACGGCGGGTACATTACAGTGGAAAGCGAAATCGCCAAGGGGAGTTTCTTTCGTCTGTATTTCCCGCGCCTGGCCACGGGGACGACCGCGACCTCGCCGCCGGATTATACCGGCGCCATTCCACCGGGAACTGAAACCGTATTATTGGTTGAAGATGAACCGGCGGTCCGTGAGGTGGCCACCCGTATGTTGCGCGAGCAAGGTTATCATGTTCTCGTCGCCACCAATGGCGAAGAAGCCATCCAAATCGCGCGCGCCCGCAGCGGCGAACCGATCCATCTTCTGGTGACCGACGTCGTGATGCCGCGTTTAAGCGGCAAAGCGGTCGCCGATCAATTAAAAACCATTCGCCCGGAGATGAAAGTTTTGTTTATCTCCGGCTATTCTGATGATGCGCTAATGCGACACGGCGCCGCCGAATCCGTCAGCTTGAATTTTTTACAAAAGCCTTTTTCGCCGTCATTGCTGGCCTTTAAGATTCGTGATGTGTTGGATAAAAAAAAATAGCCGGTTCACCAATTGCTTGATAAACCGGCCAACGGCAAACGATTGAATCATCAACCAATTCAATACACTTGCTGCAACTGCACGCGAACACTTTTTGATTCACCGTCGCGTAGAATCTTGACGTTGACCGTCTCGCCAACCTTATATTGTTCCAACACGTCACCCAACTCGCCAAAATTCCGCACCGGCTTGTCGTTAATGCCGACAATCACATCACCCACATAGGTTTCGCCGAAACGCGTCCGTTGCACACCGCGCAATCCGGCTTTTGCGGCGGCGCTGCCGCGGGTTACCTCGCCGATAATCACGCCTTCGATGCCGGCTCGTCGGGCCGCGGCATCGCTGATGACTTGAATGCCCAGCCCGGGCCGGCTCACATGGCCAAATTTTATTAATTGCGGCACAATGCGATTCACCGTGCTCACCGGCACTGCAAACCCAATTCCCGCGCTACTGCCGCTCGGGCTGATGATGGCGGTATTCATGCCAATCAACTGGCCGCGCGAATCCAGCAACGGCCCGCCGGAGTTGCCCGGATTGATCGCCGCATCGGTTTGAATCACATCCTGAATCGTCCGGCCGTTATTGGCCTTGATTTCGCGGCCGAGCGCGCTCACCACGCCGGTCGTCAAAGTTTGGTCCAGCCCAAACGGATTGCCAATCGCCACCACTTTCTGCCCAACCTGCAAATTCGTTGATGACCCGGCGCGCACCGGCCGCAACTTGCTGCCCGAAACTTTGATGCGCAAAACGGCGATATCCTTGCTCGGCTCGGTGCCGACAATCTCGGCTTCATACGAAGAGTTGTCGCTTAACGTAACCGTCAAAGCGCTGGCCTGTTCAACAACATGATTGTTGGTGACAATGTGGCCTTGGTTATCCCAAACAAATCCGCTGCCCGAACCGGCCGGAACTTCGTAGGTGTCGGTAAAGAAAAATCCTTGCCGCAGCGCTTTGCTCGTAATGAACACTACGGAGGGCGCGACCTCCTGAAAAACGCTGATGGTATTGCGTTCATCCGCTAACAGCGCGTTATCATCCGGTGTCGCATTGGCCGGGGCGATCGCATTGACTGGCATAGTCGCCACGGAGGTCGATTGGGAAGTTTCGGTGAAATTGCTAAACGTGGCGGTCAAAACCAGGCCCACAACAAGCCCGATAAAAATTCCAATTACTAAATGACGCGTTTTCATTGTAAACCTACCTTATTTTTCCCTTAAAATTTCTTTGACTGCATTGATAGAATCCTGCTTTATAAAATAATTGAGACGAAGTTAATTTGCAAGAGTTTCGTTCAGCCGGAAAATAGTTTCACGCTCTGTTGCTCTGCAACTCAACATTCAAGCTTTCGCGGTGCGCCGGAGGTTCACCGCGAGATACGATATTGCCGCGAGGCCGAAGACGCCGGAGAGTGTAAACATGGCCTGCGAGATGAAAACAGCCGAAGAAAATTTTTCGAGCAAAAAATCCGGAACGAGCAGCGGTAAAACCCGGCAAACGACGGCAAAATTGCCATACCAAAACGTGCGATTGACCAATTTTACGGAAGCGAGATTTTTGTTGATAAATCCCGGAATCATGCGCGGCGCCATGCCTAAAATCAGCAGCGTAATAAATCCGAGCAGGTAACAATGCCGGATCGCGTCCGTGCTGATACCGATCTCCCATTGCCACAGCGTCGCCAATCCGGTGAGCAGCTCCAAGCCGGCGCCGATGAGCAGCCAAATATAAGCTGCGTATAACAAACGCTCGAAGCGGCCAAACTCACCGTAATCGGGCAAGCCTGCGCGCGTGGGCTTGCGTTCCGGTCCGGGTTCGCCAATACGCTCGACGGTCCACGGCGCGCGCCGCCGCAACAAAACATCAATTTTCCAAACAAAAAAGAAAATGACAACGGCCTTGCCGCATTGTCCGCTGGCCGAAATCAACAGCCCTGCTTGCGGCATCATGTTCAACCACGGTGGCAACGTGGGCAAAAGCTGCAATAAAAAAAAGCTCAAATAAATCAGCCCAACATTTCCGACCGGCCAATCCGCAGCGCGCAAGCGCAAATACAGCGGAAACATCCGCGTGGAGAAAGCAAATGCTACCGGCAATAAAACCAGCCCGCAAAAAAGATTGATCGCAAAATCATTCCACGCTTGATTCAGTGTCGCGACGCCGTCTATGGCCATCGCGACGAGCAGGATAAAATTTAATGTTGCATAAATCATCCAACCCGCCAACATCATCGCGAAATAAGGTTGCACCGCCTGCAACGCGGGCCGCTCTTTGACAGCTTGACGGCTCCGGCGCATTGAGTTGAGGATAAGCACAACGTAACCCGTGATCCCCGCCCATTCCAACAACCCCGACATGGCGACGAGTATCGCGCTGGTGTGCAAAACCGCTGGCGCAGAAAGATAAGGCAGAATGCTATGAAAAACTGCGCGCATCACCAGCCCGGCGGTGAGCAAAACTTGAATACGAGGAAGCCACTGGGGAGAGGCAAGCGGCATACCCGCGAGGCGTGGAATGAAATGCAGGCTGATCCCGATAATGAACAACCCCGCCCAGCCGACGAGTTGCAAATGCCCGTGCAGTTGGATATAACTAAAAAACCCCGGCCCCAACGGCCGGTCCAATCCGATCACCGCGGCGAGATGCGCCCCAATTGCAAAGCCGGCGAAGATGGCGATGCCGAGCGCCGCCCAGATAAAACCGAGATGAAATTTAGCCTGTTGCTGTGAGTTCACTTTCAGAAAATTTTCTCATTCTCAGAGAATTCAAGGTGTCACTCTTTTTATTTTTTGTTCTTCAATACCGCCAGCTTGTGGTATCTGCGCCCGCCGGCGCGCTTTTGCGAATGCGCCGCAAAATTTTCGGCGCATGCATTTGATGATAACGCAGGCGCGAGATCGCATTCGGCCGCTCGTGATCGCCGTTCCAGCAATGCTCGGCGCGGTCGCCGTAATCCACCTCGCCGTCGTAATGCGGATCTTTTGTCGCCTTCAAAATGTCTTCGACAAGATAAACCGCGTTGTTGAGATAATAATTGTCCATATCGCCGCAATAAATGTGAATCTTGCCTTGCAGCTTTTTACCGAGCTTCGGCCAATCGCGTTTAATGATGTAACCGAGATCATAATTCTCGCGCCAATATTCGGCAACGGAGCGATCGATCTTGCCGGTTACTTTATCCCAAATCGGTTTCGGATAACCATCCGCGCCGGCAGGCGAATACACCGCCTGCCAAATATCCCACTGATCACCCGAGCGCGAGTTTGTTCCCAGCACCAGCTCGCGGCGATTCACCTCTTCCAGCGTCACACTCACCTCGCCGAGATAATTGCGTTTGCCCGGCCGCGGCGTTTTTTTGAATTGGCCGTCGGCATGATAAGCGTTTTCATGCCTGTAAATATCGACGATGGTGTAAGCGCGAAAATCAATCGGGTCCGGACACGCGGCCCAGCAGCCGTTGTACTCATCGGGATAAAACACCTGCGCGGCGAGCGCCTCCCACCCGCCGGTCGAGCCGCCATAAAGAAACCGCGCCCAACCTTGCCCAATGCCGCGAAATTGCTTTTCAACATACGGAATCAACTCGTACGTGATCGCGTTGCCGTACGGACCGAGATTGGCGGAATTCACCGCATACGAATCGTCGTAATACGGATTGGCGTGCTGAATTTCAATCGTGAGCAGGCGCGGAAAATTCGGCGCCATCCAGTCTTTATAAAATTGGTGCGCATGCTCCTGCACAATTTTGTTGTAGCCGTGAATATTGAATCGCTTGCTATAATCCGGCTTGAGATTCGGATCGGGCGGCGTCTCAAGAAAGCCGCCAAACGTCGCCGGAAAATGGCCGTGAAAAATCGCCAGCGGATAGCGCGCTTCCGGATGCTCGTCAAACCCGTGCGGCAGCAGCACACACGCGCCGAGATACATCGGCCGGCCCCAAAATTCCGTCAACAGCTTGCTTTGAATTTTAACATGCTTGATGTATTTCGTGTCCTTTGCCGGCTCAATTGGCGGGATTTCCTGATCGAGCGCAATTTTGATGACCGCATTTTTGCGCGGATCGATCCACATCTTCTTCGGCGCGCTGTACAAATTGCCCGGCGCGCGATTCCATTGCTGGCCCTCACCGCGATCCATCGGTAATTTTACGGTGTGCCCATTCTTTAAATGAAACGTTTCATATTTATGCAACAACGCCTGCACCCAATACCAACCCGCCGGCACTTCCGCAAGGCTTTTGAGCGGATAACCCAACACGCTTCGATCAATGCTCGCAGCCATGCCCGGTTTGAGGCCATCGACATTGACGCCGAACAGCAATTGCGTCTCTTCGTCGTCCGTAATTTGAAACCGCGGCTCCTGCATGCTATCCGCCGAGAGCATCAACAGCACGCGGCCGTCGAGCGGGGTGACGCTTTTGGCTGTGGGAAAGGAAATATTAAAACGCAGGCCAGTGCTGGCATTTTTGTTTTGGGCAAAAGAGGTTTCGAGCAGAGACGAGAATAACAAAATGATAATGAACAAAGAAGAAAAGGAATGGTTTGGAGACACAGTTTGTTTCATGACGTCTGCTCCGTTTTAGGTGGGAACAAGATTTACGGTTTGTTTTCAGACATTTCGTTCGAGCAGAAGCCATCGTCATCGCGAGTCACGCGCCTTTTGCGGGACGAAGCGATCTGCTTGTGGGACAGAGACTGCTTCGCTGAAAAACGCTCGCAGTGACGGTTTCTTAGATTTGCTCGAGCGCGAAGTTGTGGTGCGGATTGGCGAATGGCATGATTTCGCTCAAGTCATTTCATTTAAACTTGAAAATTCTCTCCGCGCAAGATACACATTTCCGCACGCTTTGTCAACAGGCAAAAATTTCAAAAAAATTTTCGAGGCGCTCGCTCCGCTCGCTTATAAAAAACTTGCCTTCCCTCACGCGTTCGATACCAACGTTACGCTCTTCTCCCAAAAAATAATCAAATGACTCAAAGAAGCAAATGCTCCATGATTGTCACGAACGCACAGCACGGACGTAGCCGTCAGGGACGACGCCGCTGCGATAGCAATAACCATAATTGAAAACGACAACCCACGCCCGCCCCGCGCTTTCATTATCCGATGTCCAAATCCACAATTGCGTTCGATCAAACACCAGCGCAAGGTACAACAACAACCCACCGCTCTTCCACTCACGCTCCATCAACTGCATCGCTTCTTTCAAAGTTGGCAAGCGCCAATCGTTGTAGCCGCCGTGGTTTGTCGCATTTAGACTGTCAACATACGCCTGCGCTGCCTCAAAAGTTAATCGGCGTTCCGAACCTCCCTTCTGCCAAGTTAATCCGGTCGCGTCGTCAATCACCAACTTCACGCTGTTGCGTTCGACTTCTCGATATTGATGTGAAATTCCTTTTCCAGATGGATTAATGCGTATATCAAAAAGATTATTCTCTTGCAGCATCTTTTGCACTGCTTCTTCAGAGAGAAATTCCGGCGGTTTGACGGCCTGCGCGTTATTACTACTGTACACTTTGCCGTCGCGCCCGGCTTGCTCCACCCGATAAATGGCTTCACGATTACTAGGCGCTTTCTCATCAACAAACTGATTTGCAAACGCATGGCCTAGCTGCTGCTCATTGCGCAGAATCGTGGTCACCGGCTGCGGCATGCGCAAGCTATCCGGCAGGTAGCTCGTCCAATCGAGTTGGCGAATATTTCCTGCTATCGAGGTGACGCGCAAAATAATCGCGGGTTGTCCGTTGGCGAGTTGGGTGAGCGCGGCCACGCGCGGGGTGACGCGGAATGTCAATTTCATGTTGCCGCTTTTATCCAGTTTGCCAAAACCTTTCAGCGGCACTTCCACCGGGAGACGCTTGAATTCGATTTCGGCTTTGGTTGAGCCAAAACGCTTGTCGCCCGGCGCGGTAAATTGCGCGTAACTTTCCTCTTGATATTGCCGATTGCCGGCCGCGTCAGTGATGCGCAGCGCAAAAAATGGTTCGGCATAACGCGGGTCTTTCGGCCAAATTTTCGGCAGGCCCTGCACGGTGGTTTCAAATTCAAAATACGTGCGCCCGGTCGATTCTTCGATCACGCGCTTCACAGGCACGGGCATTTCCACGGGCTTGCTGCCGCCGGTGTTAAAGGCGATGTCAACGGACAGCGTATCCGCCGGTGAAGGCAAACGGCTTACGGCGCGGCCAATGAAAATGCGCTCATTCGGCTTGCCCGGCGGATGTTTCACTTCCACGCTCACCAGCGGAGCTTGCGTGTTGAACAAAATCGTCATCGGTTCACCCAGCTTTTCGCCGGCAAAACCAGCGCGCACGGAATGTCTGCCATCGCGTAACAGCGAATCGGGTATGCCGCGGCCTTGCAAAATAAAACGCCAAAGCGGCGGCTCGCTGTTGGATTGCAAAATACCGGCGTTGGGAAATTTCAAACCGTCAAATTCCACAGTCAAATTCTTCTTTTTCGCCGCAGCATCATTTTGCGCCTCAATCGTAATCGCCGAGTCCGGCCGTTGAATCGGATTGATTAATGCAAACTCCGGCGGTGTAGAATTAAACCAAGAATCCCACGATTGCTGAATAAATATGCCGAGCAAAGTTACGACGGCAGGCACAACAAGCTGCCACCATTGGAAGCGCCGTTCTTTCTCTTTGTCGCCCGCCGGTTTATCGATTCGTTTGTGTTTCGGGTTATTCCCCATCAGGGTTCATCCTTTGGAGGTTTTCAGGAAATTTGGAATTTATTGTAAATATAATCGCACCAGCACTAAAAACCAAGCAGCGTTTTGAAATTTTTCACAGAAACTTTTCATTGCCCGGGCGCTTTGAGCGTCCGGGCAGTCATCAGTCATTAAAAAATTTGACACGTTTACAATTTTATGGTATATTCTTTTGATGCTACTTGAATTATTCATAAAGCATAAACCACGAAGGCACCAAGACACAAAGAGCAAAAACTTAACAGCGTTTAAAAAAACAACTCTTTTTGAAGTCACTCTGAAAATCTCAAATCTTTGTGCCTTCGGGTCTTGGTGGTTATCAAGAGTTCATTTTAACAATAAATACGGCCAACAACCCAACATGCCCGCAAAACTCAATCTCCTCCAAAACCGCCCGCGCCGCGGAAATGTGATTTTGTTTGTCGCGCGCTCGGGAAAACTTCGCCTCGGCGAAGTGCTCACGGAACCGAATGCGGCGCAGGAAGAAGTGGCGGTGCAGGATGCCGGCGGCGCGCGGAGCCGGATCAAGTTTCGCGAGGTGTTGCTCAATCTCGGTGTAGCCACCGACGGTTTTGCGACCGTGCAGAAAAAAGTCGAAGACATCGCCGCGGAGATCGATCTCAATTTGTTGCTGGAATCCCATCCGGAATGGCAAAAAGGCCCGGGCATCTTGATTGGCGAAATTGCCGCGGAATATTTTGGCCGCGCGGCGGACACGCAACAGGAAGCGGCCATGTATCTCGCGCTGCAAAGCGACGCGCGTTTTCATGTAGCGAATGAAAAAGCGCAATTTCGCCCGCCGGCGCCAGTGGCCAGGAAAAAACGCAAGCCACAGGAACGCCAAAAACTTTTTGACGCCCTGCGCACGGCGATGACCGAGGCCTTACAAAAAAATTGGGATGCGGCGGAAATCAAATTGCATCCGCTCGGCAAAAAACTGGCGCATCTCGCCCGCGCGACGCTGGAGCAGCGCCGGATATATCCCGAAACGTGGCGCAAGGAATTTGTCATTCACCTGCACTCGCTCAACACGCTCACCGGCTACCGCGACGCGCGGCACTTGCTCTTTCGCTGGCTCCAAAAAATCGGACGCGCCCCGTTGGATGCGGATCTGTTCATTTTTGCCGAACCGGAATTGCGCCGGCATGTGAGGCGGTTGTTGCGGCCAGTTTTCAGTGAACAGTTTTCAGTAATCAGTAATCTGCAACCAGTAACAAGCGACCATCATCCATCATCCATCGCCCATCCTCCAGAATTCGTCGTCACCATCGACAACCCCGAAACCACGGATCGTGATGATGCGCTGAGCTTTCGGCGCACGGAAGACGGCGTCGAAGTCGGCGTGCACACGCCGCTGCTCGGCGAGTTGGTGCCACGAAAATCGCCGCATGATGAATGGGCGTACGACGTCGGCGCGAGCGCGTATTTGCCGCATCGCCGGGTGCCGATGCTGCCGGAAAAAATCGCCAGCGGTCTCGGCAGCTTGAACGCCGGCGCCCCGCGGCCCGTGCTTTCCTTTTATTTCAAACTTTATCGCGCGCAGCCGCCGCAGCTCAGCCGCGTGGTGTGCGAGCATTTACCGATCAGCCTCAACACCGATTATGAGCGCGTCGATCAAATCTTGCCGGAACCGTCGTGGGAAAAACTCGCGCAGCAGGAATTTAATTTTGCGCCATCGGCTGCCGTGGAATTGCGCGAGGCTTTGCACACGTGGGCGCAAGCCGCGCTCCAATTGGAGCAACAACGTTTGGAAAACGGCGCGCGCGTTTTTAAACGCGATGACGTCGATGTGCGCGTTGACAGCGAAGGCGTCGTGCATCTGCGGCACGTGTCGCGCGATAGCATGGCGCATCGCCTGGTGGCGGAATGGATGATCGCCGCCAACCAAGCCGCGGCGCAGTTTTGCCACGAGAATCATTTGCCGTGCATTTACCGCGTGCAGGAACATCTCGGCCCCGAGCGCGATGACGATGAGCCGGGCGCCCGCGCCCATCCGCGCGCGCAACTCAAACCCGAACGCGCGCCGCATCAAGATCTCGGCGTGAACGGCTACACGCAAATCACTTCACCGCTGCGGCGTTACAGCGATCTCGTGATGCAGCGGCAGATCGTGAAATTTTTGCAAACCGGCCAGCCGGAATATTCGCAAACCGATTTGTGGGCGCGCGCGCTGACCATCGAAGAAATGACCCGCCGCATTCAGCGCCTCGAGTCGCGCGCGGATTTTTATTGGAAATGCGTTTATCTCAGCCAGCATCTCGGCGAGACGTTTGCCGCGCAAATTGGCCGCAGCCACGGCCACAGCCCGCGCATTATTTTGCAACTCGCCGATTTGAATTTGCGTTTGTATGTTCCACCCTCCGGAATCGAGGGACTCGAAGAGAAAAAAATCCCGCCGCATTACTCGCCAAAAGACGTGCAAGCCGTTTGTCTCGCAATGGACGCCGATAAAGCGGCGATGCGTTTTCATATTATTTAAAAATTGTATTGACTTTTCATTAAACTAATTTTATATTTAGGTAAGCCTAAATTAAAGGAGTTGAATGAAAAAGCAATTCAGAAGTATAATATTTTTAATAAGTGTGGCGGTCTCCGGTTGCAGCGATTTACTCACCGAAGCGCCGGAAGAAAACACCGTTTTTGACGCGCCCTTAGATGGAATGACCCCGGCGCAGTCGCGCGCGCATGTTGCGGGCGATGAAGCGTTTGGCGAACGTTTCACCCCGCAAACCGGACTGGGGCCGATCTTCAACGAAACGTCCTGCGAGAGTTGTCATCCCGGCGAAGGTCGCGGCCATCCCAGCACAAACCTGCGGCGGTTTGGCAAAAATACTGCCGCTGGATTTGACTATTTACTCGAACAAGGCGGGCCGCAATTGCAGGATCGTTCCATTCCCGGCTATCCCGCGGAAAAATTGCCGGCGGGCATTACTGGAGTTTCCGAACGCGGCGGCCCAATCGTCGTTGGTCTCGGGTTTATCGAAGCGATTCCAGATCAAACCATTTTGCAAAATGAAGATCCGAACGACGCCAACGCGGACGGCATTTCCGGTCGCGCCAATTTTGTTTTCCCGCCGGAATTTTTGAAACCCGGCGCGGATAAAATCAGCCGCAGTGGAAAATACTTGGGGCGGTTCGGGCGCAAGGCCACGGCGATCAATTTGTTGCAACAAACTGCCGGTGCGTATATCAACGACATCGGCATTACCAGCGAGTTCGAGCCGGTTGAGTTGTTCAATCCGATTTTGGGAAATCGCGTCGGCGATAATGTCGCCGATCCGGAGGTTTCGACCGAGACGATCAACAACGTGGTGATTTATTTGCAGACGCTGCGTGCGCCGCAACGCCGCAACGAGAATAATGCCGACGTGCAGCAAGGCGAGAAAATTTTTTCGCAAATCGGCTGCGCGAGCTGCCACCTTCCGGAAATGCAAACCGGGCCAAGCGCGATTACGCCGCTGGCGTTTCAAAAAGTTCCGCTTTATTCCGATCTGCTTTTGCACGATATGGGGCCGGAATTAGCCGATAACTATCCCGAGGGCGATGCAACTGGCACGGAATGGCGCACGACGCCGTTGTGGGGCTTGGGCATTGTGGAAAATCTGCTCGGCGGCACGCCGTTCTATTTGCACGATGGCCGCACTTCGGATTTGAGCCAGGCCATTCTGCTGCACGGCGGCGAAGCCACCGCGGCGCGCAATCGTTTTGCGAATCTCAGCGCCGGCGATAAAGCGGCACTGGTGGCATTTTTGAAATCGCTATAAAGCAATGTATTCAAATTTCGAGAGTAGCTCCAGGAACTCTTTGACCGACAAACATTTTTTAACCACCAAGACACGAAGGCACGAAAAAACAAAAGAGGGTATTTATAGCTTTTCTTAGTGTCTTCGTGGTGATTTGAAAATAACAGTGATACTTATGTTCACGCGACGAAAATTTATAAAAACCATTGGCGGCGCGGTAACTTTGGGCAGTACATCGCTTTTGTTACAAAATTGTTCTGCCGGGCTTGCCGCTTATCGCGGTGAATTTGACGGAACGACAATCATGGTTCCGCAAAGCGCGGCAGCAGCTTTGGCAGCGCCCAATGGAATGATGTTAGTACGCGCGCCGAATTTGCCGATCACCATCGTGCTGCGCCGGCTCGACGGGCAGAATCTCACGGCGCTGTCAACGGTTTGCACACACAAAGGTTGCGAAGTCCGCGTTTTGCCCGATGCATTTGAATGTCCATGTCATGGCTCGTCGTATCATCTCGACGGCACGGTCGAAGAAGGCCCGGCCTCGCAGTCGTTGCAAAGTTTCGCCGTGCGCGAGACTGCGGAATCCATCTTTATTCAGGTGAAAAAATGAAACGAAATATAAAAATTTGTTTTATTGGGCTTTTATTATTTTTGGTCAATTCTATTTCAGCGCAAACCACCACGGGCGACACCACCCGCACGCCGTTTCAGCGCGGCGGCATTTATGACCGGCCATATATTTTAAGACTCGGCGGTAATACTGCGATTGGCGGCTACGCGGAGATGAATTCCAACTACGAACGGCAGGACGGCGTCGCCGAGGGCTTTTCTTTTGAAAATCGCCGGTTTAATGTTTTTCTTTACTCTGCCATCTCCGAACGCGTTAAATTCACCTCTGAACTGGAGTTTGAGCACGGTACTGAAGAAATAAAGCTCGAAACGGCTTTGGTTGATGTTTTACTTTCAACACCGGTAAACCTGCGCGCCGGCATTCTCCTCTCCCCCATCGGACGTTTCAATATTGCTCACGACAGCCCACGCTATAACGTCATTGACCGCCCGCTGGTCTCGACGGAAATTATTCCGGCCACGCTGTCGGAAGTGGGCGCTGGCTTTTTAGGCGCATTTTATATGACGCCGTTCGATCGTCTGACATACGAAATTTATGCCGTGAATGGATTAAGTGATGGCGTGGTATTGGGAAACGGCGAAGGCACTCGCCTGCCGGCGGGAAAATCTGAGGAAGCGTTTGGCGAGGACAACAACGGTTCGCCGGCTCTCACCGGCCGGCTGGCATACAATCCGCGCTTTGGCGGCGAATTTGGTATTTCATATTATACTGGCCGCTACAACACCTATCAGATTGAGGGCACGCCGGTTGATGAGTCGCGCCGCGTTCGCCTGTTCGCATTCGACGCCGATTATCGCTGGCGGCGCTGGCATTTTCGCGGGGAGGCCGCGCTGGCTGATGTTGATGTTGCTTCCGATCAAGTCGATGACGATTTACTCGCGGCCCGGCAACGCGGCTTTTATATCGAGAGCAATTACACGTTTCTCCGCCGCCCGCTTTTCGGCATGAATGAAGCCGCGGTGGTTCTGTTCAGCCGTTATGATGACATTGATTTGAATGTCGGCACGTTTGATAAAACCGGCCAAAATCTTGGCGACGCAACACGGCGTTTAACCACCGGTATCGCGTTTCGCCCGACTTCGGATACGGCTTTGCGCTTGAGTTACTGGCGCCAGTGGGATGATGATCGTTTCAACAATCGCAGCCATCGCATGAACGTGCAGTTTGGCGTGGCGACGTATTTTTAGGTTTGTTGGTTGGACGATTTGTCCAAAGGGATGAGGGTAAATTCGTTGAGTTGTCATGCCCGCGAATGCGGGCATCCACAGGCTCCTAAAAACTATGGATTCCGGCTCGCTTTTGCGGGAATGATTGTTTTCAGTGGGCCCGGAATTAGCTTTATGCCATAATGAATCAAAACAATTCATTTCCTTCCACTTCTCCCCCTCTCGGCGACATGCCCGCCGCCGATTTCCGCCAATACGCGCATCAGCTTGTGGATTGGGTGGCGGATTATTTTCAGAACATCGAGCAGCATCCGGTTTTGCCCGACATCGCGCCGGGAGAAATTCGAGAAAAACTTCCAAGTGCCCCTCCCCTTTCCGGCGAAGCGATGGAAAAAATCCTGGCGGATATCGACCGCGTGATTATGCCGGGAATGACGCATTGGAATCATCCGGATTTCTTCGCGTATTTCGCCATCACCGGCAGCGGGCCGGGAATTTTGGGCGAGTGGCTCAGCGGCGCGTTCAACATCAATGGCATGTTATGGAAGACGTGTCCTGCCGCAACGGAATTAGAGCAAGTGGTGATGGATTGGTTGCGGCAAATGCTCGGATTGCCGAAAGATTTTTGGGGCATCATTTACGACACGGCGTCGATCAGCACGCTGCACGCGATTGCGGCGGCGCGCGAGCAACTTGCCGATCTCCGCATCCGCGAAGAAGGTCTCGCCGGGCGCAATGAAGTGCCGAAGTTGCGGCTGTATATTTCCGAGCATACCCATTCTTCCATTGAAAAAGCGGCGATCACACTCGGACTCGGTTTGAACAGCGTGCGAAAAATTCCCGTTGATGAAAATTTTCGCATGAGAGCCGATTTGCTTGCAGAAGCGATTGCCGAAGACCGGCGCAATGGCTGGCAGCCATTTTGTGTCGTCGCCACAGTTGGCACCACTTCGACGACAAGCATCGATCCGGTGCCGGCCATCGCCGACATTTGTGAACGCGAAAATTTGTGGTTACACATCGACGCGGCGTACGGCGGCGCGGCTGCGGTTGTTCCAGAAATGCGCCACATTCTCAACGGTTGTGAGCGCGCCGATTCGCTGGTGATGAATCCGCACAAATGGCTGTTTGTACCATTTGATTTCAGTGCGTTTTACACGCGCAAACCGGAAATCTTGCGGCGCGCTTTTAGCCTCGTGCCGGAATATTTGCGCACCGCGCAGGATAATGAAGTCGAGAATTTGATGGATTACGGCGTGCAACTCGGCCGCCGTTTTCGCGCGCTGAAATTATGGTTCGCGCTGCGTTACTTCGGCGTTGAGGGCATTGCGGCGCGGCTGCGTGAACAAGTTCGCCTGGCGCAAAAATTTGCCGGTTGGATCGACGCACATCCGGATTTTGAACGAATGGCACCGACGCCATTCAGTTTAGTTTGCTTTCGCGCACATCCTCATGGTATAAATGTAAGCCGCCTCAATCATTTCAACGAGCAGCTTTTGGAAGCGGTAAATGCAACGCACGAAATCTTTCTTTCTCACACAAAGTTGCGCGAACAGTATGTGCTGCGGTTGGCGATTGGAAATTTGCGCACAGAAGAGCGACACGTGTCTCGCGTATGGAGCATTCTTCAGCAAAAACTGGCTGAAATTCGACCATCTTTTGTCCATTTTTGAACAAAACTAAAAACTACCGATTGTCTCACCCAGTTACACTTGGTCCGATTTTCCTATTTTATTTATAATTAAAATAATTTTAAGTATCTGTTTTTTATAATAAGCTAATTTGGTTGAAAATCGCCACTATGTTTGGCATACTTTGTGTAATGCTTTGCATATCGTTTCTTTTTTTTAAGTTTGTTAACAACGAAACCCCTGGCTGAATATGCAATCGTTTTTACATTCCAAAATTTCCGGCAACCCAAAGGACTCTGGAGGAGCCAATATGATTCCCCATCCTAAAGGCACAATTTTGTTGATTGAGGATAACACCATTTTTCAACAAAACCTGGCAGTGGTTTTCCGTAGCGCCGGCTATGAAACGCTGATGGCCAACAGCGCCGAGGAAGGCTTTGTCGTGTTGGCGAATTATAAAGTGCATTTGATCGTGCTCGATTACCGTTTGCCGGGCATGGATGGCATGCAGTTTTTTGAAGAATTGCTGACCAATGGCAAGTATGTCGAAGCGCGGGCCATTCCGGTGATTGCGATGACGGGATTTCCGATTGCGGAAGACGAAAAAGAGCGTTTTTTGCGAAAAGGCGCGAAAGCGTTTATCACCAAGTCCACCGGCTTCAGCGATCTGAAAAAAATCGTCGACCGCGAAGTCGAAGCGTACAAAACGATTCTGAATTTCGAGCGTGAAGAAGCCGGCCATTTTTCACTGCCGGATTATCTCTCTTATATTGAGAAGCAAATCATTTTTCGGGCATTGATCAAAAACCCCCTTTCGCCACAAGAAGATATCGCCCGCGAGCTTGGCATTCCCCGTTCGACCCTGTCGCGTAAAATCAGCGAATATCAGTTGCGGATACGCTAGCCCAAGTTTGACAGACACTTTTAAACCGCGAATCAACGCCAATCAATGCACGTCAATATTTTTTATTCACGTGCATTTCTGTTTATTGGCGGTTATAAATTTACCCCCAATATTTGATCGCCAAAAAATTAATCAGCAGATGAATCGTGTTGTCGACGACGATACTGATGGCTTGTGCGATATGTGAAGGGGTTTCCGTGGGAAAGCCCGTATCCGTCCAGCACCAATTGCGCAAGCGAATAACGTAACGCGCCAGGCGAAAATGGTCGATCAGCGTGTGCGTGCCGAAGATGATCGACAGCGCCGGCAGGGATTGCGTGATAAAAACAAAGGGCAACAGGTAAGTGAAAGCATGCACGACCGCAATACCAAACTTTTCATGCTTATGGCGCGCCATCCAATTCGTCTGCAACATATAGTCGCCGATGAGATGGCAAATCAGTTGTTCCATGGGTCGTGTCTTTTCGTGATGCTACAGGGCGAGTATTCCATCCGGCTTGACTAAAAACTCCTTTCGTCCTTCCCCCATATCAATCTCGCGTCTGGTCTTTCCGTTAAAAAATCGCACGCGTAAATTTCCCGCTTGAAAATCCAAACGAACAAACCCGGACTGGCTTTTGCCTTGCCGCTGCGGCGTGTTGTCGGGGCAGGTAAATTCACCGCGCGACGGCGACGGGGATTTCACTTGATTTTCTTTCGCGCCGGCGCCGGAGACAATATAAACTTTCGGGCAATTTTCACAATCTGCATTTAACTTGGGGTAATATAAAAATTGCAACGT
>CAYUVM010000013.1:0-22438 GCA_964447935.1 uncultured Cytophagia bacterium
TGTTTGTAGAGTAATATAAGGAAATGGTGAGTGTACAAGATATTGACTTTTACAGCCTCTGTGAACATCACCTATTGCCGTTTTTTGGCCGTTGTCACGTTGCCTATATTCCCAACGGCAAAGTCGTTGGCCTTTCCAAGCTTCCGCGTCTGGTGGATATGTTTGCGCGGCGCTTGCAATTGCAAGAACGCATGACCACACAAATTGCCAAAGCCATCATGAAAGCGCTGCACCCGGACGGCGTCGCCGTGGTCACTGAAGCGCGGCACTTGTGCATGATGATGCGCGGCGTGCAAAAGCAAAACACTGTTGTCACCAACAGCGCCCTGCTCGGCGTCTTTCACGAAGACCGCGCCTGCCGCAACGAATTTATGCAATTGATCGGGCATCGGCAGATGGGATGAAATTTTAAATTATGAGGCCGTTTTATGAAACTCACCTATCTCAGCCATTCCTGTTTCCTTCTGGAAACGGGCACGCATCGTTTACTCATCGATCCGTTTCTCGCCGGTAATCCGAAAGCGCCGGTGCTGCCGGAAGTGGTGAAATGCGATTTTATTTTGATTTCGCACGGCCACGGTGATCACGTCGGCGACGCGGTGGCGATTGCCAAACGCAACAACGCCACAATTATTTCCAATTACGAGATCGCCACTTTTTGCAGCAAGCAGGGCGCGAAGACGCATGCCCAGCACATCGGCGGCGGCCACAATTTTTCGTTTGGCCGCGTCAAGCTGACCATCGCGCATCACGGCTCCGGTTTGCAAACGGATGAAGGTTTTCTCTATCTCGGCAATCCGGTGGGTTTTCTCATTACCACCGGCGGCAAAACGATTTATCACGCCGGCGATACCGGCCTATTTATGGACATGCAGCTTATCGGCCAGATGAATCGCCTCGATGTCGCGCTGCTGCCGATTGGCGACAACTTCACGATGGGTATTGACGACGCTGTGAAAGCCGTCGAATTCCTCAAACCGCAGGTCACGATTCCGATGCATTATAGAACTTTTGACGTCATCGACGCCGATCCCCACGAGTTTGCGCGCAAAGCCGCGGCCATCGGCGCGCGCGTCGAAGTGGTGGACATCGGCAAGAGTTTTGAATTTTAAACATCATGCTTGCTATTCAAAAGCTCGCCATCATCGGCGACCCGATTTCGCACTCGCTTTCGCCAACATTGCAAAGTTTTTTGATTCGCCATTTTGCCTTGCCGTTTACTTATGAAGCGTTGCATGTTCGGCCCAACGAGTTGCCGCAAATCATGCAACGTTTGCGCGCCGGCGAATTTCGCGGGATCAATGTCACGTTGCCGCATAAACAATCTGTTCTTCCATTTCTCCATAGGCTCGATGCCACCGCCGCAAGCATTGGCGCGGTCAACACGATTGTGGCGGAAGAGGAGCGATTGATCGGATACAACACCGATGCGCGTGGATTTGAACGTAACCTCGCCAATATTGGCCCACTCACTGTTGCGCCAACCGCTTTGGTGCTGGGAGCCGGCGGCGCGGCGCGGGCGGTTATTTTTGCGTTAATCCAAGCGCGAGTTAAAAAAATTATCGTGAGCAATCGGAGTGCCGGGCGCGCGGCAACGCTGCTTGCCGCTTTTGCCCGTCACGCGGCGCCGAATCAACTGCAAAACCTGCCGTGGGATGAGCGGGTTGTTTGGTTGAAAAAAAATAAAGTGGAGCTTCTCATTAATACCACGCGCGTCGGGATGCATCCGCATGATGACGAATCACCTTTACCGGCGGGAGTTTTTTCCGCTGCCATGACGGTGATTGATCTCGTTTATAATCCTCTCCAAACGCAATTTTTGCGTGCGGCAAAATTGGCCGGAGCAAAAATCGTAAATGGTCTCGGAACGTTGATTTATCAAGGCGTCGCGGCATTGGAATTGTGGTGCCAGCAATCACTGGCCGTGAGTGAAATTTACTCAAGCTTAGAAGACGAATTAATGCGCGCTTTGGTTAAAAAATAAAGCGCGCAATTTCCCAGCAACTGGAAACGAGCAACGAACGACCAGCATGAATCATCTGCGTTATTTCACCGCGGGTGAATCGCACGGCCAGGCCCTTGTCGGTATTTTAGAAGGCATGCCGGCCGGCCTCGCGATTGACGAACAGTATATCGCCGTGCAACTGCATCGGCGCCAGCAGGGTTACGGCCGTGGCGGGCGTATGCGCATTGAAAAAGACCGTGCGACCATTCTCAGCGGCGTGCGTTTTGGCAAAACCCTCGGTAGCCCCATCGCGTTGCTCATTGAAAATCTCGATTGGAAAAACTGGCAGGAGAAAATGTCTGTTGCCCCGTCTGCCGGACTGGAAAATACCCCAAAGGTTGAAGTCCCGCGCCCGGGCCACGCCGACCTTGCCGGTGCCCTCAAATATGGGTTCGACGATATCCGCAATGTTCTTGAACGTGCCAGCGCAAGAGAGACAACGATGCGCGTTGCCCTCGGCAGTATCGCGCGGAAGTTTCTCGAAGAGTTTGGCATTGGCATCGCCAGTCACGTTTTGCAATTGCACAATGTTCGCAGCCGGTTTTCAGTGCTGGATTATGGCAAACCCGACAGTCTGTTTAATTTTCCCGCGGTTGAATTGAATGTCCGTGCCGACGCTTCGCCCGTGCGCTGTTTGGACGGTGAAGCTGAACAACAAATGATTGCGCGCATTGACGAAGCGAAAGCGCAACGCGACACGGTTGGCGGTATTTTTGAAGTCGCGGCGTTCAACGTTCCTGTTGGCCTCGGCAGCTATGTCCATTGGGACCGCCGTCTTGATGCCCGTCTCGCTGCGGCAATGATGAGCATTCCGGCGATGAAAGGCGTGGAAATCGGCGATGGTTTTGGCGGCGCCACGCGGTGGGGCAGCGAAGTGCATGATCGTATTTTTTATCATGACGAACGCGGTTATCATCGCGACACGAATAATGCCGGCGGCTTGGAAGGCGGTGTGACCAACGGCCAACCGCTGGTGGTGCGCGTCGCGATGAAGCCGATCTCGACGTTGATGCGGCCGTTGGACTCTGTCAATATTCGCACTAAAGAAGCGACCCCGGCGCACATCGAGCGTTCGGATGTTTGCGCGCTGCCGGCGGCAGGTGTCATTGGCGAAGCGATGCTGGCGCTGGTGCTGGCGGAAGCAGTTTTGGAGAAATTTGGCGGGGATGCGATGGAAGAAATTCGCAAGCGCATAACTTGTTAAATTATTTTAGGACTTCACAGTGACAGGATCAGTAAACAAAATTTTTCTCCTCGGCTTCATGGGTTGCGGCAAGAGCACGATTGGCCGCTTGCTGGCCGCCCAACTGCAATGGAATTTCATTGACCTCGACGAGCAAATCGTGACGCAAGCGCAAATGCCGATCGAGCAAATCTTTGCAGTGCACGGCGAGCCGTATTTTCGCAGCTTGGAATTGGCGCTGCTGGAACAAATGCGCACTGCTGAAAACGTCGTCATTGCGCTCGGCGGTGGCACCGCAGCCCAGGAACCAGCCTGGCCGGTTTTGCAGCACGGGCTGTCGATCTACTTGCGTTGCCATCCCGACGAATTGTTTCGCCGTTTGAAGGACGATCCGTACCGTCCAATGCTGGGCCACATGTCGCCTACCGAACGGCTGTTGGTGATTAAAAACTTGCTCACCATCCGCGAGCCGTTTTACAATCGCGCCACCATGACCGTTGATAGTTTTGCCGAGCATCCGCCAGTAGAAACGGCGGCCTTTGTGGCGCAATTGGTACGTGGGAGTTTAATAAAAACTGCTGAAGTTGAAAACTTCAAGTTGTAAATTTCGATTTAGCATTTGAAACAAAAATTATATTTACCATGCGGAAGATTCTTTTTATTCACGGCCCTAATCTTAATTTGCTTGGTGACCGCGAGCCGGAAATTTATGGCCGGTTAACACTGCCACAAATCAATGAACAAATTGCCGCGTTTGCCGGCAAGTGTGCGGTCGAACCGATTTTTTTCCAGTCTAATCACGAAGGCCGAATCATAGATTTCCTGCACGAACATCGCCGCGCGGCGATCGGCGTCGTGCTCAATCCGGCGGCGTTGACGCATTACAGCTACGCCTTGCGCGACGCCATTGCCGCCGTGAATCTGCCAACCGTCGAAGTGCATCTCTCCGATATTCATCGCCGCGAGGCGTTTCGAAGCATTTCGGTGGTGCGCGACGTTTGCGTAGCACAAATTTCCGGACTCGGCGTCGAAAGTTATTGTCGCGGCCTCGAAGTCGTGCTCGGATTTAGCGGCCGGCAAGAATTACAACAGGCTATCGATGAAACGAAAAACGCCGACGCGGCTTATCGCGCGTGTGTAAAGATTCTCAAGCGTGATTTCGCGAAATACAATTGGGTTGGCATTTATTTGGTTCAGGGCAATGAGCTTGTCGTTAATAATTATATTGGCGCGCCAACGCCGCACACGCGCATTCCGATTGGACAAGGGATTTGCGGCGCGGCAGTTGCCGAGGCGGAAACCATCGTGGTTCCCGATGTCAATGCCGACTCGCGATATCTCGCTTGCAGTATCGAAACCAAATCTGAAATCGTCGTGCCGATTCAAGGCCGTCGTATGTATGGCGAAATTGATATTGACAGCCACACGGCAAACGCTTTTCATGAGTATGATCAGAAAATGCTTGAAGACATGGCCAAAGATTTGGCTGTGTTTTTAGACAAAATCTCAAATTAACCTAGTTTTGACAATTTAGCGGGATTTGAAAATAATTGTCAGTTCCTGACATTTTAGCATAGCTTATTAAAAAAACTCTCAATAAATTTTAAAATATAAACATTTGTTCACACATTTACGACTGCGGCCAGAAATAAATAATGGAGATGTTGCTAAAATTAGCCGCGATTAATTTGGTACGTGTTTTGTAGTATTCTTTTGGGTTATTTATTGACGAACAATATGTCGGCAAACCTAACGTTATAATTTCGCAGGTTGGCTGTTGGCCCAGCGCACAGACGAATTTTATGGATAAAAGATTATGAGTTCTGAAAAATTTGAAAGCGACACCATGGAACTGAGTATTCCGCAAATATTGCCGTTATTGCCATTAAGAAATACGGTTATTTTTCCGCAGCAGATTTTGCCGTTGTCGATTGGCCGTGAAAAATCGGTCCGGTTGATTGAAGAGGCGATGCGTGTCAACCGGCTTTTGCTGGTGGTGGCGCAGCGGGATGGCCGCGTGGATGATCCGCGCGTCGAAGATTTGTTTCAATGGGGCACGATTTCATTGATCATGAAAATTTTCAAGATGCCGGACGGCACGCATAGCGCGATGGTGCAGGGCATTGCGCGCGGCCGCATTTTGGATTTTGTTCAAACCGATCCGTACATGAAAGTCGCGGTGCAACCGTATCTCGAAGAGAAAGTCGAGGGCATGGATGTCGACGCGATGGTCATGAATTTGCGCGGGCAATTTCAACGCGCCGTTGAACTGGCGCCATATCTGACGCCCGAGCACGCGATGTTAGTGATGAATACTGACAGTCCGGGCCGTCTGGCTGATGTGATTGCGTGGAACATCAATCTGCAAATGAACGACAAGCAGGAAATTCTCGAGCTGATCGATGTGCATCCACGGCTGGAAAAAATCACGCTGCTGTTGAGCAAGGAATTGCAGATTCTCGAACTGGGCAGCAAGATTCAAAGCGAAGTGCAGGGCGAGATTTCCAAAAATCAGCGCGAGTATTATTTGCGCGAGCAGATGAAAGCCATTAAGAAAGAGTTGGGCGAGGAAGAAGACGAGCGCGGTGAGATTAACGAATTGCGCAAACGTCTCGAAGACGCGCTACTGCCGGAAGAAGCGAAAAAAGTGGCCGAAAAAGAATTGGAGCGTCTCGCTAAAATTCCGCCGGCTGCCGCGGAGTACACCGTTTCGCGCACTTACATTGATTGGTTGTTGGAGTTGCCGTGGAACAAGAGCACGGAAGATAACCTTGATGTGAATATCGCCCGGCAGGTGTTGGACGAAGATCATTACGATTTGGAAAAAGTCAAGAAACGTATTCTCGAGTATCTGGCGGTGCGGCAGTTGAAGGCCGATATGAAAGGCCCGATTTTGTGTTTTGTCGGCCCGCCGGGAGTCGGCAAAACTTCGCTCGGACGCTCGATTGCACGGGCCATGGGCCGCAAGTTTATGCGCATCTCGCTCGGCGGCGTGCATGATGAAGCCGAAATTCGCGGGCATCGCCGCACTTACATCGGCTCGCTGCCCGGGCGCATCATTCAAGGCTTGAAAAAAGCCGGCTCCAACAACCCGATTTTCATGTTGGACGAAATCGATAAAGTCGGCGCGGATTATCGCGGCGATCCGTCCTCGGCGCTGCTGGAAGTTCTCGATCCGGAACAAAATTATTCGTTCAGCGATCATTACCTGGAAGTCTCATTCGATCTTTCCAAAGTGATGTTCATCGCCACGGCGAACCTGGAAGATCCGATTCATCCGGCGTTAAAAGACCGGATGGAAATCATCGAGTTACCGGGTTACACCGCTGAAGACAAAATCCGCATCGCTGAAAAATTTTTAGTTCCAAAGCAACTGAAAGAACACGGCCTGACGCCGGAGTTGCTGACGTTTAACAATGAAACACTGCAACACGTGATTTCGTCTTATACGCGCGAAGCCGGTGTGCGCAATCTCGAGCGTGAAATTGCCAACATTTGCCGCGGCGTGGCCCGCGAAGTCGTTGAAGTAAAAGGAAACGACGCCGGCGCCGCCGAGGCCGTCCCCAAAATTATCGTTAAAGATGATCTGCATAAATATCTCGGTGTTGTCAAATACTTTTCTGACGTCAAAGAGCGCACGCGGCGCACGGGGGTGGCAACAGGACTGGCCTGGACTGCCGTCGGCGGCGATATTCTTTTTATCGAAGCGACGAAGATGCGCGGCAAAGGCGCCTTGATGCTCACGGGTTCGCTCGGCGACGTGATGAAAGAATCGGCGCACGCGGCGCTGTCGTACATTCGCAGCAAAGCCAAACTGTACGAAATTGATGAAGAGAGTTTCGACAAATTTGACTTGCACGTTCACGTTCCCGCCGGCGCGATTCCGAAAGACGGGCCGAGCGCGGGCGTGACGATGTTTACGGCTCTGATGTCGCTGCTCACCGATCGCACCGTCGCAAACGACATTGCCATGACCGGCGAGATCACGCTGCGTGGCTTGGTTCTGCCGATCGGCGGCGTGAAAGAAAAGGCCTTGGCCGCGAAACGCGCGGGAATCAACAAAGTTATTTTGCCGGAAAAAAATCAAAAAGATCTCGAAGAAATTCCGCAACACGTGCGCGATTCCATGCAATTCTTTTTTGTGAAGGAAATGGACGACGTGATTAAGCTCGCGCTCAGCCGAAAGACGAAAAAAGCAACCGAAGCGAGTGCTGAAACGCCGCTGGTTCCCCCGCCGGCACAACCTCATGGCATGGCGTGATATCGTTTAAACTTGTTGATTCTGGTATGAATGAAAAAAGCCGAGCTAAGCTCGGCTTTTTTATTTTACAGCGCTTTCTGCCTGAATAAAATGTTATCCTTTCGAGCGCAAAGAGAAGTCTTTTACTATAAAGATTTCTCTTTGCTTCGCGCCTCAGAATGACAGCTTTACCCATTTAAAAATGCTGCCGTCTACAATTATTTTCCCCGCGCCAATTGCCCCAGCCGCGCCAGCGCCCGCGCCAACTCCTCCGACCACGGATGGCCGCAACTCAGGCGAATAAAATTGGGATACCGCTGTTTCGCTGAAAACAGCGGGCCCGGCGCGATGCTGATTTTTTCTGCCAGCGCTTTGCGATACAGCGTCAGCGCGTTCACGGTTTTTGGCAATTCCACCCACAACAAAAAACCTCCCATCGGTCGTGTCACCTTTGTGCCCGCGGGGAAATATTTGCAAATCGCTTGCGTGGTGAGCTGCACTTGCGTGGCGTAGGCTTTGCGAATACGGCGCAAATAATGATCGTAACCGCCGTTGCTCAACATTTCGGCAATTGCCATCTCCAACAAGGGCGCGGTCGCCATCGTGTTCGTAAGTTTCAAACGTTCGACCCGGGCTTTAAATCTTCCCGGCGCCGTCCACCCGATGCGGTAACCGGCGGAAAGGGTTTTGGAAAACGAGGAGCAGAGCAATACCAAACCGTTTTTATCAAATGCTTTCACCGGCTTCGGCCGGTCCGCGCCGTGGTACAAATCACCGTAAATATCATCTTCAATCAGCGGGATGTCATGATGCGCTATCAACTTCAGCAGTTGTTTTTTATTTTCCTCCGGCATGCAACAACCAAGCGGATTTTGAAAAGTCGGGGTAAGCAGGCAAGCTTTAACCATGCGTTTCTTCATGGCAGCTTCCAACGCTTCGAGACTGATGCCGGTTTTGGGATCGGTGGGAATTTCGACGGCTTTCATTTTTAAACTTTCGATAATTTGGAGAATGCCAAAATAAACTGGCGACTCCACCGCAATTGTATCGCCCGGCGCGGCCACCGCGCGTAAACATAAATTCAACGCTTCCGTACAACCAAACGTCGTTACAATATCGGTCGTTGTGAAATGATAGCCCCAATCCAGCGCGCGCCGTGAAATTTGATGCCGCAGCGCCTGGTTGCCCAGTGCCGATTGATACGTTACCCCGGCGTAATTCGTACGCCGTAAAATCGCGCCGAGCGTGCGATTGAGCTTGCGGCTCGGCAACAAATCCAAACTCGGACATGCCGCGCCAAACGGCACAATATCCGGATTCTCCAGCGCTTCATGGATACGCATCACCAAATCGCCGACATTGACGCGCGAGGCCGAGAGTGGCGGGCGTGAAATCGCCGGCTCCGGCGGCAACTCGCGAAAACGGTGCCGGACATAATATCCGGATTGCGGCCGCGCCTCAATCACGCCGCGGTCTTCGAGCAGCGCATACGCCTGCATGACCGTCGAAGCGCTCACGCAGTGTTGCGCGCTGAAGCGGCGCACCGAAGGAATGCGCTCGCCCGGCCGCAGTGTGCCCAGTTCGATGAGATGGGCGATTTGATGCGCGACTTGCTCGTAAAGGTGGTGGTTGGTGGTTGTGGTTTGGGCAAGCATCTGTATGACTCCGGTTTTAAAACATTCGCTGCGACAAGTAAAATTGGCTCGTTTCTTAAATTTGCCTACCAGCGGGGTGTTAGTCTAAAAGAATCCTATTTCAGGCAAGCACGGCGCCCGATACAAACAGCGTTCCGGCAAAATAAAATTGCCATTTATCCGGCAAACAGAACAGTTTTCTTAATATAAACTGTTATGGTCACAATTGCAAGTGACTGCATCTGTTCTGGTAAAATTAATTTTGTTATATTTTACCAGCTTTTTTAGCCCAAATCCATCGACGCCCTAAAATTTTTCGGAGGAATAGTTATGGCCGAGCAAGATTTGCGTTATCCGGTTGGAAAGTTTGACATGCAAGGGGAATTTACCGACGCCCAACGCCCCACCCTGATTCAACAGCTTGCCGAGGTGCCCGCCAATTTGCGCGCGGCGGTCAAAGGCTTGAATGAGCAACAACTCGAAACGCCGTATCGGCCCGGCGGCTGGACAGTTCGGCAAGTGGTGCATCATTTGCCCGATAGCCATATGAATTCCTATATCCGCTTCAAGCTTGCCGTCACAGAATCGCAGCCGCAGATCAAGCCCTATGAAGAACAACTCTGGGCAGAACTGGTGGACGGGAAAACCGCCCCCATTGAAATCTCGTTGCAATTGTTGGAAGTTCTGCATCAACGCTGGGTCATGTTTTTGCAATCGCTCAAACCCGGCGATTTCAACCGCACGCTTTTGCATCCGGCCAATGGGGTCATGACAGTTGCTACTTTGCTGCGTTTGTATGCCTGGCATGGCCGCCATCATGTCGCGCATATCACCTCGCTGCGCGAACGCATGGGCTGGTAAACGTAACCCTGATCGCCGATCCGGCGCTTTTCCTGCAACAAAACTCGACGCGGAATCATTCTTATGAAAACCCTCGGTATCATCGGCGGCATTGCCCCGGAATCTACCATTGCTTATTATCGCCTGCTCGTTGATTCCTATCGCCCAAAGGATCCTGCCGGAAATTATCCGTCGCTTATCATCAACAGCATCAACCTTAAACGGGTGGTGGGCCTGATGGAAACAAATGCTTTGGCGGATTTGACCGAATATTTATTGCAAGAAGTGCGGAGGCTTGCCAATGCCGGCGCCGATTTCGGTCTGTTGGCTTCCAATACGCCCCATATTGTTTTCGATGATTTGCGGCGGCAATCTCCCATTCCCTTGATCAGTATTGTCGAAGCGGCTCGTGACGCCGCCAAAGTTTTGCGGTTAAACCGTCTCGGTTTATTCGGTACGCGCTTCACGATGCAAGCCCGATTCTACCCGGAAGTGTTTGCGCGCGACGGAATGACTTTGGTAACGCCAAACGGCAAAGAGCAGGATTATATTCACGACATCTACATGCGCGAATTGATTAACGGCATTTTTCTCCCCGAAACGTGCGAACGATTGTTGCAGATTGTGGAGCGCATGAAAAATGAAGAAAATATTCATGGTCTGATTTTAGGCGGAACGGAATTACCGTTGATTTTACGCGATGAGACTTACAACAAAATTCCATTATTAGACACCGCCAGAATTCATGTCGAACAGGCTGTAACGCAACTTTTATCATAAAATGGAAACAACCCCAAAAACCCCGCGGTTCGCCGGCCTCGGCGGCAGCATGCGCGAGAAATCTTATTCCCGCGCGGCGTTGCGCGAAGTCTTGCGCATCGCCGAAGCCGCAGGCGCAGCAACCGAATTGCTTGATGTGCGCGAATTGAATTTGCCGATGTTCGTGCCGGATCTTTCGGTTGAAGGATATCCTTCTTCTCAGCAAGCCAATATCACTCGGTTCATCGAAGCATGTCGCCGCGCCGACGTCATGATCTGGGCATCGCCAACTTATCATGGCGCCCTCAGCGGGGCGGTGAAGAACGCGCTGGATTTTATGGAATTTTTGTCCGATGACGAGCCGCCCTATCTGCAAGGGCGCGCGGTCGGCTTGATGACGATACCCGACTCGGTGACTTTTGCCGGCATGATCAACGCCGTGCATGAACTGCGCGCGTGGCTTGCGCCCACGCAAGTCACGCTGAGCCGGCAGCATTTCACCGCTGAATTGGTTTTGAACGACGAACGCACGCAACGCCGCTTGACGCGTTTGGTCAAAGAATTGTTAGACTTCGCCAATGCAAACCTGAAATTAAAAGCATAAATGAAGCAGGAGGGCAAACTTTGGCTTGCGTTTCAGATCATATAATGTGGCTCTAACAAGGTTTAAAAAATTCAGTTTGGACTTCGGCGTTCCCGGGAGTGACGATTGGGAGCAATTTTAAATTTTTTCAGCAACCTTCTAAGGAAAGGATGAATTTCGCTATGAACGGCGTTATCTTCGCGTGGTTGACATTATGTATGATTTGGGGCTCCACCTGGCTCTTCATTAAGCTGGGCTTGCGTGATCTGCCGCCCTTTACTTTCGTGGGAATTCGTTTTCTGCTCGCTTCCATCATTCTCGGCCTTATCATTTATTTTCGAAAAATCCCGTTGCCCAAAGATCGCCGTGATTGGCAGTTCATGGCATGGACGGGGTTCTTGTGCTTTACGGTAAACTATGGCCTCGTGTTTTGGGGCGAGCAATATATTTCCTCCGGCCTCGCGGCGCTGCTCAATGCCACGATGCCGTTCTTTGGCATGTTCATCGCGCATCATTATCTTCCCGCCGAACGGATTACGCCCGTCAAGATCGGCGGCGTCTTGCTCGGCACGGTCGGCGTCGGCTTGATTTTTTCCAATCAACTCCACTTGCAGGGATCGCTGGCCTTGCTCGCCGGCATCGGCATCGTGGTGGGCGCTTTGGTCGCGGCGTATGCGAACGTTCTCATCAAGGTGCGCGGCAAGCACCTCGATCCGACGGTTATATCCGCCGGCCAAATGCTGTTTGGTTTTCCGCCATTGTTGCTCATCGGAATGCTCACGGAAGGCAATCCCTTTCATTTGGAATGGACGCCGTTGGCGCTTGCTTCACTATTATATCTGACGATACTTGGCTCATGTGTGGCGTTCATGCTGTACTTCTGGATGTTGCAACGAATACAAGTAACCAATGCGCTGCTCTTGCTTTTGGTAATGCCACTCGTTGCCGTCACGTTGGGCAAACTCGTCAACGGCGAAGAATTGACGTGGCGAATTTTAGCCGGCGGCGCGTGCATCATTTCCGGTGTTGCAGCCACCATCTTACGGCAGGATTTTTTATTAAAACTGAAATTAAACGCGCGGCAAAAGACCGCGCCGGAGACAGCACATGTCTCCTAAACATTTATTGGTCAAGCCGCCGCGTTGGCGCGTGATCACCGCTTTTGCCGCGGTTTATCTTATCTGGGGCTCAACATATCTGGCTATTCGCCTCGCCGTTGAAACCATGCCGCCATTTTTAATGGCCGGCATTCGTTTCCTCATTGCGGGCACCATCTTGTACGTTTGGACGCGCTGGCGTGGCGTGCCGAAACCAACGCGCTCACATTGGCTCGCGGCCACTATCGTCGGTGGTTTGTTGTTACTCGGCGGCAACGGCGGCGTGGTTTGGGCGGCGCAACATGTGTCTTCGGGATTGACGGCTTTGTTGATCGCCACAGTGCCGTTGTGGATGGCGTTATTAAATTGGCTGCGGCCCGGCGGCGCGAAACCGAGCAACCGCATCATCGCCGGTTTGCTGTTGGGTTTCATTGGGATCACGTTATTAATCGGGCCAAGCAAATTAGCCGGTGAACATCAGGTTGATCCATTGGGCGCGGCTGTGCTCATCATCGCCTCGCTATCGTGGGCCGCCGGCTCGCTTTATTCTCGCCGCGCCCAACTTCCTGCTTCGCCGCTATTGGCAACAGGGATGGAAATGCTTGCGGGCGGTGCGCTATTACTCATCGCCGGTTTGCTCTTCGGCGAGTGGACACGATTCGACTTGAGCGCGCCGTCTTTGCGCTCGTGGCTTGCGTTGAGTTATCTGATTATCTTTGGCGCGTTGATCGGTTTCACGGCTTACATTTGGTTGCTGCGTGTGACTACGCCCGCGCTGGCTTCAACATATGCCTATGTCAATCCCGTCGTCGCTATATTTCTCGGCTGGGCATTTGTCGGCGAACCTCTCACCGCTCGCACACTGCTCGCCGCCGCGATTATCATTGGGGCGGTCGTTGTCATCACTTTGCGACGAACGCCGAGCATCCGTGTTGAAAATGAGCCTCCCGTTTTAACGAGGCCTCGCGCTGTTTCCAGGTTGATTGACTGAAATTTATATTTTATATTAATTTCCGTTTTCTCTGTGTTAAAAATTTTGTTAGTTTTTAAAATATTCAACTTTGCTAAAGATGGATTTTGACATTAGCGTCAAGCTCGAAATTTATCGTGCCATTGCCGATACCGGCAAAGCCCCGACCATCGCACAAGTCGCCGCCAAGCTCGGCCAATCGGCAACGGCTATCCGCGAGGCTTTTCAACGCCTTCTTGCCAAACGTTTACTCGTGCTGGAGCCGGGCACGTTTGAGATTCGCATGGCCCCGCCATTCTCCGCCGTGCCGACATCGTTCGACGTTACCGCTGCGGGAAAATCGTATTTCGCCAACTGCGTTTGGGATGCTTACGGCATTGCTGCGGCGCTGCATCAGGATGTTAACGTTTCCACCAGTTGCGGATGTTGCGGCGAGCCGATGACGCTTGCAGTGCGTCAAAGCACGCCGGTGCAAACTCTCGGCCTCGCCCATTTTGCCGTACCCGCCGCGCATTGGTGGGACGAAATCGTTTATACTTGAAACACGATGCTCCTCTTCCGGTCGGAAGAACATGTCGAACGCTGGTGTCAAGGTCACAACGTTCCACGCCGTCCGCTGGTTTCGCTCGATCAACTCTGGCAATTGGCCATGGCGTGGTATGCGAATCGTTTAACCGAAGAATCACGTCGCCCCGGCCCCGACGAGATGGAAGAAATTTTCGCTAAGCTTGGATTGCACGATTCGTTCTGGCAAGTGCACAGCCCAAGTGTATAGTTAACTGCTTCATGGAAGCTCAACATCTAATGCCGAGGAAAGATTTCTCACCTCTTACTTAACAATAAAAACCTTGTCGGTCAACTATGGATATAAAATCATTTTTAAGCGAATTCCAACACCAAGGCGTAAAATCATATTTTCTATTTGAAACACTGGTTTCGAAATTGCTTGCCAAACATCTTGAGGAACAAAATAAATCTTTTTCCTCGAACTTACGTACCGGTCAAGATGAACTTGATGGCTTAGCGATTGATGGTTTTGACGACTTGCTCGGTCCGACTCTCATTGAGATAAAGCTTTCAAAGAGAGGATTTGATCATCGAACACTTCACAGAGTTCATTCAATTGCAGATGCAAATGATTTTAAAAGTATTTTGCTAATAAGTGGGAACAGCATAACTGCGAATGAGAAAGACCGTATCACGACAAACTTTCAAGGACTAAATAAGAATATCCGTATCAAGATTTGGGATATTGATGATCTATCGAAAATCGCCGAGAAGTATGCAGAATATGTTTCGAATCTCATTCCAGAGCTTTCAGAACGCGCGGTTGATAACGTTGTTACAAAGAGCGTAGAAAGTACCCCCGAACAATGGAGAACAAAACGACAAGGGTTCATTGCACAATTAAAGGAGTCATATTTGAACAATGACCTTGCGTTATTCGTGGGTGCTGGAGTCTCAGAACCAGCAGGGATACCCTGCTGGAATCATCTTTTGACTGATTTACTTGTTTCCATGATTGGACAGAAACTTCCAAAAGTATTGAATGTTACTGATGAAGAAAACAAGGCACTAGCTAGACAATTTTCTATTCTCAATGATGTCTCACCACTATTAGAAGCCCGATACATCCGTTCTGGGTTTGGAGATTCATTTGCTCTTGCGGTTGCAAGCGCTTTATATAGAGACATCAATATGAAAGGAGGTGGAACCTCGGAGTTGCTCAAGTCAATTTCTAAATTATGCATACCACGACGAAGTGGGCCCGGAATAAAATCTGTTGTTACTTATAACTTCGATGATCTGATAGAGAAACATCTTGAAGCTGTCGGAGTCCACTACAGATCAATCTTTCGCGATGTTGATATCGCATCCCAAGATGAACTTGGGATTTATCATGTGCATGGCTTTTTGCCACGAAATATGGAACAACATGACGGTGTATCAGAAAGCTTGTTCGTTTTTTCGGAGGAAGGTTATCACACTTTATTAGAAGATCCTTATGCATGGTCAAATATTGTCCAGCTGAATTTTTTTAGAGAGTGTACATGCCTTATGTTGGGACTGTCTATGACAGATCCTAACTTGAGAAGGCTTCTTGACATAGCAGCAAGGAAGAGTAGAAAAGCAAAGCATTTTGTCTTTATGAAACGGCCTACTTCCTCGGATTTCTCTACTGAACCAAATCTAATGCGTCAGGAAGTCATTGACGGATTCTTTGCCGCACATTTCGGTTTACAGGAAGCATCGTTTCATGAGCTAGGCTTAAACATAATTTGGATAGAAAACTTTAATGAAATTTCATCTATTTTGGACTCTCTGAGAGAATAATGATTGCAGCTAACATCGCGATAAGAGACTTGTATGTATCAAGAATTTCACAACGGAAATTTCCTTGTGTCCACCGATCCCGGCAAATTAGATCTTTATGCGATCCATGAATTTCTCTCGAAGGAATCGTATTGGGCCAAAGGCATTCCCAAAGAAATTATGGTACGCGCCATCGAAAACTCCCTTTGCTTCGGCGTTTATAAAAACAGCAAGCAGATCGGGTTTGCCAGAATCATTACTGATCACGCCACCTTTGCTTATCTTTGCGACGTCTACATCCTCGAAACACATCGCGGCAAAGGGCTGGCAAAGTGGCTGATGAGCGCGCTCATGGCCCATCCTTCTATTCAAGAACTGCGTCGCTTCAATTTGGTGACGAGGGACGCGCATCGTCTGTACAGTCAATTCGGCTTCACCGCACTCAACAATCCGGACGGATACATGGAGTTGGTGAGACGGGGTATTTACCAAAATATTTAATTGAAAAATATGACACAAAACACAAGAAATGTCGCCATCTTTATTTTCGACGAAGTCGAAGTCCTCGATTTCTGTGGGCCGTTTGAAGTTTTCTCGGTGACCGGCAAACGTGACGGCTCGAACCCATTCAATGTTTATACCGTCGCGCAGGAGAAGCGCCCGATTCTCGCGCGCAATGAGTTGAGCATCAATCCGCGCTACACGCTTGCCGATTGCCCGGCGCCGGATATTCTCCTCATTCCCGGCGGCTTCGGCACGCGCCGCGAAATGCACAACAGCACCGTGCTCGATTGGGTTAAAAGGCATTCGCAGACCACCGAGCTTTTGCTCTCGGTCTGCACCGGCGCGCTGGTTCTCGCGAAGGCAAATTTGTTGGACGGCCTGTCGGCAACGACACACCACGGCGCGATTGAATTGCTGCGTGAAACGGCGCCCAACACGAAAATTGAACCCAAGCAGCGTTTTATTGACAATGGTAAAATCATCATCTCCGCCGGCATTTCTGCGGGAATCGATATGTCCCTGTACGTCGTCGCCAAATTGTTGGGCTCAGCGCAAGCGTGGGAAACTGCAAAATACATGGAATACGATTGGCGGCCGGAGGAGAAATAAATGAATGAAGTCGAGCTTGTGGTGTTCGATCTCGCGGGCACTACCATAGAAGATGCCGGCGAAGTTCCGGAAGCTTTTACTGCGGCGTTGCAAGCGCACGGATTGAACGCCACCACCGAAGCCTTAAATGCCGTTCGCGGTGCCTCGAAGCGTGAGGTTATCAGACGTTTTGTGGAAAATCAGTTTCCCCAAGAAGCGCCGAACAACATCGCTCGCACGGAAAAAATTTTTGCGGCATTCCGGCAGCGCTTATCGGAGATTTATCAGAGCCGAGGCGTCAAAGCGATTTCCGGTGTGACCGAAACCTTCAGATGGCTCCGCCGCCGAAAAATTAAAATCGCGCTGAACACTGGGTTTGATCGAGAAGTCACACAATTAATTCTTCACGCCGTGAATTGGGATAATGATCTTGCGCAAGCCGTAGTCTGCGGCGATGACGTCGCGCAGGGCCGCCCCGCGCCTTATTTAATTTTTCACGCTCTGGAAGCCACCGGCGTTATCGATGTTTCACGCGTCGCCAACGTCGGCGATACGACGCTTGATCTCCAAGCCGGACGAAATGCCGGCGTGCGCTGGAATGTCGGCGTGCTCTCCGGCGCGCATCGCAAAGAACAATTGGAAAAACTTCAACCCACACATTTGCTGGCGAGTGTTGCGGAGTTACCAATGCTAATGACATCATCCCGTAGGGATCTTGTATAATTTTGAGTTTAGTATTTAAGGTGAACGGGATCATCCCGGCATGACATGAAATACAAAATGCCAATTTGGAGAAATAAAAATGAAAGAACATTTTCTGCGGCTCTTTCGCCATGCGGATTGGGCCAATCGCCGCGTGTTAAAATTATTGCAAAGTATCAGCGCACCGCCCCAAAAAGCACGGCGTCTGTTGGCGCATCTTCTCGCCGCTGAACAAATTTGGATCACGCGTTTGCGCGGGGCAGATAGTTCCGCACTCGAAGTTTGGCCGGATCATACGCTGGAGCAATGCGCCATTCAAGTCGAAAAAAACGTCGCAGATTATCGCCGTTATCTCGAAACTTTACTGGAAGCCACCTTAAATGCGGCAATCAATTACCGTAACAGCAAAGGTGAAGCATTTAGCAATTCGGTCGGCGACACGCTCACGCATGTGTCGCTGCACGGCGCCTATCATCGTGGCCAAATCGCGCAAACGATTCGCGACGCCGGCTTTGAACCGGTCAATACTGATTTCATTATTTTTGTCCGCGAAGGATTGTGATTAACGAGAAAGGAAACTTATGCAAGAATATTTCACCGAAGAAACCCTCGATCCGCAAGATTGGCACGCCACGCGCGAGCTTGGCCATCGCATGGTCGATGATATGATGGATTATTTGCAAACCATCCGCGAGCAGCCGGCTTGGCGGCCGATTCCGCAACGGGTGAAAAATCATTTGCAACAACCTTTGCCGCTCACCCCGCAGGGTGATGAGCACACGTATCAGGATTTTCTGGAAAATGTGTTGCCGTATCCGCACGGTAATATTCACCCGCGGTATTGGGGCTTTGTCAACGGCACCGGCAGCGCGTTGGGAATGCTGTCCGAAATGTTGGCCGCAGCGATGAATCCCAATTGCGGCGGCGCCGATCACAGCGCGATTTATGTCGAGCAGCAAGTTATACATTGGTGCAAAGAAATGCTCGGCTATGCGCCGGAAGCCAGCGGTGTCTTGGTGAGTGGCGGTTCGATGGCCAACTTGATGGGGCTGGCAATTGCGCGCAACACGCAATTGGAATTTGACATCCGCCATAACGGAGTGGCCGCGGTTCCCGGCATGATGACGGTTTATTGCTCCAGCGAAGCGCACAGCTCGGTGCAAAAAGCAATTGAACTGCTCGGTTTGGGTTACAAAGCGCTGCGCAAAATTCCAGTGGATCGCCACTATCGCATCGACCTTGCGAGTTTAGAAAAAACCATTGCGGCAGATCGGCAGGCTGGGCATTTGCCGTTCTGCATCGTTGGCAATGCCGGAACTGTTAACACCGGGGCAATCGATGCTCTCGAAGCCCTTGCCGATATTTGTCAACGCGAAAAACTGTGGTTCCATATTGATGGCGCTTTTGGCGCGCTCGCCGCGTTGGCGCCGGAAATGCGCAGTCAACTCGCGGGCTTGCAGCATGGCGATTCGCTCGCATTTGATTTACACAAATGGATGTATCTGCCCTATGAAGCCGGTTGCCTGCTGGTTAAAAATAAAGCCGCGCATGAAAAAGCGTTTGCCGTGGTGCCGACCTATCTCGCGCCGCATGATCGCGGCCTCATGGGAGGGCCGCCGTGGTTTGCAAATTACGGCCTGCAACTCTCGCGTGGTTTTCGCGCGCTAAAAATCTGGCTCGCTTTCAAATCCTATGGTCTCGACAAATTTCGCCGCCTGATTCATCAAAACATTTTACAGGCCCGATACCTCGCGCAACTGGTGGAGGCGAGTCCGGAGTTGGAACTGGCTGCGCCCGTGCCGTTGAATATCGTTTGCTTTCGTTTTATCTCGTCGCGCCTCGATGAAACCCAGCTCAACCAAATCAATCGCGAGTTGATGATGGAATTGCATGAACGCGGCATCGCCGTGCCGACCTCGACATTTTTACAGGGTAAATATGTTTTGCGCGTAGCGATTACGAATCATCGCAGCCGCCGCGAAGACTTCGAGGTATTGGTGCGGGAATCGATTCAAATTGGAAACGAATTATTGTTGCGACTGTAATGAGAATCTCATTTCACAAGAATTTTTTGCCATTCGTCATTTTTCTGAACTGCAAAAGGATTCCGGCAGAATGACATAAACATTGTGGGCGATAAAATATGTACATTCCCCAATTATATCAAGTCACCGACGAAACCGTCATCAGCAAGTTTATTCAACAGAATAGCTTTGCGACGCTGGTCAGTTGCGCTCAACAAACGCCGGTCGCGACACATTTGCCGTTGGAGCTTGTGCAAAACGCCAACGGGGAAAAATTTCTCAATGGTCATATCGCTCGCGCGAATAAACATTGGCAGACTTTCAATTCTGCAAATGACGTGCTGGCGATTTTTAGTGGTCCGCATACTTATGTTTCGGCGCGTTGGTACAACCACCTCAATGTGCCGACATGGAATTACATGGTCGTTCATGCTTACGGTAAACCGCGTCTCATTACCGATCATAACGAATTGTACGCCATGCTCGAGCAACTCGTAGATAAATACGAAACTAACGCCGTTACGGATAAACCGTATAAACTGGAAACGCTGCCGCCGGAGTACGTTAAAAGAGAAATGCGCGGTATTGTCGGTTTTGAAATAAAAATTGAACGCTTCGAAGCGAAATTTAAATTGAGCCAGAACCGTCAGCAACAAGATTATGATAATGTCATTGCCGCGTTGCAAAAAAACGCTGACAGCAACGCTTTGGCCGTTGCGCAAGCGATGACGGAAAACCGCATCTCACTTTATGGCGACTAAATCATCGATGCTTCAAATTGTTGCAGCCGAAAGCAGCGAAGCGCTGCAAGCCGTGCGTTTGTTGTTTGAAGAATATGCCGCGTCGCTGGATTTCGATCTCGGCTTTCAAAACTTTGGCGAGGAGTTGAAAAATCTGCCATTGGGCTATGCCCCGCCACACGGAGGCTTGTTGCTGGCAGTTTATAATGATCAGGCCGCTGGGGTGCGTGGCGCTACGAAAATTGGAGGCTGGTGTTTGCGAAATGAAACGTTTATTCGTCAGGCCGCAATTCCAAAATTTTAAAATTGGCAAGTCCTTGGTCGAGGCGATCATTGCTGAAGCCCAAAAGCTTGGTTATTCCCGCATGCGTTTGGACACGGTTCCGTCGATGAAACGCGCCAGAATCCTTTATGAATCATTCGGTTTCAAAGAGATTCCTCCGTATCGCTACAATCCCGTCAATGGCACTGTGTTCATGGAGTTGGTTCTAGAAAGGAAAAATTTTATGCAAAAAGTCAATCTCAAAAAAAATTCAACCTCTTCACCGAATACTGGAAGCCCAAAATCGTCGGGGAATTGAACGGACAACACGTCAAACTGGTTAAACTCAAAGGTGAGTTCATCTGGCATCAACACGAGAATGAAGATGAGTTGTTTCTGATTGTAAAAGGCAAACTCTGTCTGCGCTTGCGCGATCGCGAGATTTGGCTCGATGAAGGTGAATTTTTTATCGTCCCGCGTGGAGTCGAGCACCAGCCCGTTGCCGCAGAAGAGGTTCATCTGTTGCTGTTCGAGCCGATTTCAACTTTGAACACGGGCAATCAACGCCACGAAATGACGGTTGCTGAATTGGAGCGAATCTAAATCCTCACCCGCCTGATAAAACATGCCGACACGAAAAATCGCCTTTGTCACTTATAACCAAGCCGCGCAGCTCACTGTTGACGACACGCTCGCCGTTGCTCCGCTTAAACAATTCGACATCGAGGTAACGCCCGCCATTTGGAATGATCCCAACGTAAACTGGAAACAGTTTGACGCAGTCGTTGTCCGCTCTTGCTGGGATTATCACCGCCAGCCGCGCCATTTTTGCCAATGGCTTGATCGGCTCCAGGCACAGCAAGTCACGCTTTGGAATTCGGCGGAAATTATCCGCTGGAATATGAATAAAAAATATTTGCAGGATTTGGCGGCAAAAGGCGCGTCGATTCCCCCAACGATCTGGCTCGAAGCCGAATCGGCGGCAAATTTATTTTCGCTGCTGACTGAAAATCGTTTTGCGCAGGCAGTCATCAAGCCCATGATTTCAGCGACGGCCTATCAAACGTATCGCACGTCACCGGCAACCGCGCGGGCAGATCAGGCGCGTCTCGATGAGATTCTACGCCATTCCGGCGCGATGATTCAAGAATTTGTCGAGGAAATAACAACGGGCGGCGAGTGGTCGTTAATTTTCTTCGCCGGTAAACTCAGCCACGCCGTTTTGAAACGCGCCGCCGACGGTGATTTTCGCGTGCAATCTGATTTCGGCGGAACTTATCATCCGCAGACTCCGCCGCCCGAGTTGATCAAACAGGCTGAGGCCATTTTACGTATGCTCGAGTCGCCGCTTTTGTATGCGCGCGTTGATGGCATTGATCGCGAGGGCCAGTTGATGCTCATGGAATTGGAATTAATTGAGCCGTGCTTGTTTTTGAATATGGATGCAGCGGCGCCGCAGCGTTTGGCTGAAGCAATTCGGCTATTTTTTGAGTCCATCAAAATGTAATCCTAAAAATTTACCAACGGATAAAAATCCGTGAGTTGATAAAAATCAAACTCGGAAAGGAAAAATTCCATGTCAGCAGCCTTCAAAAGCCTCGCCACCAAACTCATTCACGCTGGAGAGCCGGAGCCGCGCATTAACGGCGCGGTGAGCATGCCGATTTTCCAGTCGGCCATGTTTGAATATGCCGGCGAAACCAATTACCATGATCTCAAATATATTCGTTTGAACAACACACCCAATCATCTCGCCTTGCACAAAAAACTTGCGGCTCTGGAAAATGCGGAAGACGCTCTCGTTACCGCCAGCGGCATGGCGGCCATCTCAACGGCGCTGTTCACTGTGCTTTCGGCGGGCGATCATTTGCTGGCGCAAAGCACGCTTTACGGCGGCACCCATGATTTGCTCACGAAAGATTTTGCCGCGTTCGGTTTGTCGTATGATTTTATCGACGCTGACAACCCGGAATCGTGGAAAAGTCAATTGCGCC
>CAYUVM010000014.1:0-22402 GCA_964447935.1 uncultured Cytophagia bacterium
TCGCTTTTGAGTTGAATAAAAACTTTGTCAATCTCGTTCAGCGTCTGGGTGTTGCCCTCCGGTTGAATCGGCGTGTTTTGATCGGTTAGCGCCGCCACAACTTCCGTCTTCTCGGAAAGTTTTCCGGAAAGCTGCAAGCGCAACCCCGAATCCACTTTCAGTCCCTGCTCCGAGCCGAGACTGACGCCGCGCGTGAGGCTGCCGCTTTTTGTTAAATTCGCGCCAATACTTTCGCGCGCCGCCAGATTGTCCTGGCGGGCGGTGGTCAACACCCTGCGCAGCGGCAGCGCCGAATCCGGTTTTGCGGGCTGGGATAATTTGAACAGCGCGAATTGCCGCGGCAGAGCAATGGGCAGCCGGCGATAGGTTAAAATCAATGAATCACTGGTTTCCAGTTTCCAGTATTCAGGATTCAGTTTCAAAGTGGCGGTGCGGTAGTCGAGGCGATAATCGCGGCCGCGCTGCAAAAGCACTTTACCAAATTTTAAGGTGTCGGAATGGGCAATGATGAAACTGTCGGGCAAAGCTATGGCTGCACTATCCCGGGGAACGCCGAAGACGAGACGGCCATGGGCGAGTGAATAAGGAAAAGACTGAAGCGTTTGCGCAAAAAGATCGGAAATGAAAAGGAATGCACCAATGAATAACAGCGGCCAACGGATTGTTCGTAGTAGCGTCTTCCGGCGCAAACCTTGCAAAATGAAAAAACCTGTTTTGTGGATCATGAAAGTTGTGCCTAAAGGCTACGCCCGTTGGGCACGACTACAAGCCGCTCTTCAATTCAAACCTCTGCACGCGATTATTGCCGGTGTCCAAAACAAAAATGTGATTGCCTGCAACCGCAACGTCCGCCGGAAATTGCAGTTGTTCCGGTGCGCGACCCATTTTGCCGAACGCCAAGATCACCTCGCCGGCTGGATTCAACCCAACGATGCGATGATTGCCGCGATCCGCCACCACCAGCAATGTCTCATTGCCGTTTGGCGTTTTATGCTTTATTTCGGCCAATCCTGCCGGATCGCGCAATAGGCCCTCGCCGAATCGGCGCACAAAATTGCCGTAGCTATCGAACTCTGCAATCGCCTGCGCGGTCGAATCACTCACAAAAATTTCGCGCCGCGCGCCGATCAATATTTTTGCCGGACGCGACAAGCGGCCCTCGCCCCAGGTGAAGTCGCCGAAACTCGACAGCGGTTTGCCAAAAGAGTCGATGCGCAGCACGCGATTGAACTCGTGCTCGGCGAGAAAAATTTCTCCATTGCTGGAAAGACCCGTCGCGGCGGGATAACCGAATTGCAGCGACTCATTTTGCAGCTCGTCGGAATAATATGACGAAATATAATTCAGGTCTTTGTCGTAGCGCTCGAGACGCTGGTTATTGTAGTCAACCACGAAGACGTCCAAACCGTTCCCGGCCCACACGTCGACGGGACGATCAAATTGTTCTTTGTCAAAACCAAAGCCGCCGACCTCGCGCAGCAACTCCCCGCGCGGGCTGCATTTCAACAGGCGATTGTTGCCCGTGTCGGCAATATAAACATTTCCGTCGGGATCAATGTCCAGGCCGAGCGGTTGCGAGAGTTTTGCGGCGCCCAGCGCTTCGTCCAGAATAACGCCACGAAAAACAATTTGCATTTGACTCTGCGTTGATACATCGGTGGTGCTCAACAAGAGACAAAATAGCAAGTTTTTTTTGTGCATGATTTTTTTCTTTATGCTCTTATGGAAAATACGCCAACCCGGTGTTTTAATCAACAAAAAATTTTATAAGCCCGGGCCGCGCCGCAAACAAATTATCCAACGGATGAAAAGCGGCCAACGGAATTTACTTTCGCCGCCGGATTCATCTATCCGTCCGGGGCGAAAATAAATATTGACTATAATGTAACGATTATTTATATTTGTAATAATCGTTACATAAAATTATGAAATGGCTTTTTCTCGTCCATCAAATCCAAACGCCGCGCTCGCGGGAGCGTGTGAAAATCTGGCGGCTGACCAAGAAAGTCGGCGCGGTGCTGTATCGCAATTCGGTTTACGTGCTGCCCTACAGCAAAGAACGGCTGGAGGATTTTCAATGGTTGTGCCAGCAAATCAAAGATGCCTCGGGCGAAGCCTCGGTTTTCGTCTCCGAATCGAGCGATGAAAAAGAAAACCGCCGGCTACGCGAACTTTTTCTGCGTGCCCCAGAGGATGAGTATATCAAGTTGATTGCAAACGCCGAACAATTGTCGGCGCGCATTCAAAACCTGAAAGAGCAGCAACGGCTTTCCCGGCCGCTTCTCAAGCGCATGTTAAAAGAAACCAAGTCGCTCGCTGATTTATTGACGGAGACGCAACGGGTTGATTTTTTCGAAGCGCTCTCCGGCAAAAAGGCGAACAACACGCTGGCGCAACTCCAATCCCAGCTCGCTGCTTTCGAGCCGTCGCCGGAATCATCTCCGGCGTTGAAGTCTTACGCCCGCAAAAATTTTCAAGGAAAAACCTGGGCGACCCGCGAGCATATTCACATCGACCGCTTGTGCTCGGCCTGGCTGATTCAACGTTTCATCGATCCCAACGCGAAATTTATTTTTGCTCGGGAAGGCAGGCTGCCGAAAAACGCAATACCGTTCGACGTTCTCGGCGCCGAGTTCAGCCATCACGGCGAACATTGCACGTTTGAAATGCTGCTGCAGGCGTTTCAACTGCGCGACCAGGCGCTCGCGGCCATCGCCGAAATTGTACATGACATCGATATGAAAGATCAAAAATTCAACCGGCCGGAGGCCGCCGGTTTGGATACGGTGGTGCGGGCATTGGCCGGTGCGCTCAAAGATGATCACAAAATTCTCGACGCCGGTTCTGGTATTCTGGATGCGCTTTATGCTTACTTCTCAACTAAAAAACGCGCCTCGTAGCCCTGCCCCTTGCCCCGCTTCTCTTTTTATTTTGAAGGAAAAGCGGGGCTTGTGGGGCATCGTTATAGCGTCGAGGATTTGAATATCGAAAACCGCCCGCAGGGGGCAGGGACTACGAAGACTTAATAAAATTTTTATGTGCGATCATCAGCGCCAATATCTCAGCCTTTGCGCCGCTGGATCCTTTCTGTACTTTAGCTATGCACTTTCGCGCGCGCCGATCGTTCCGTTGTACGCCAAGAATCTGGGCGCTTCATCGGAAATCGTGGGCTGGACGGTTGCGGCCTCGACGCTCGCCGGCATGCTGATGAAGCTGCCGGCGGGAGCGCTGTCAGACATTCTCGGACGGCGCGCGCTGCTACTCGTTGGCGCGGGCGTTTTTGCACTAACGCCGTTTTTATATCCGCTCATCGCTTCCATCGCCGGACTCATGGCGCTGCGATTCATTCACGGCCATGCAACGGCCATCTTCGGCCCGACGGCGAACGCGACGATTTCGGATTTTTCCGTTCCCAACGAGCGCGGCACGCGCTTGGGCTTTTATGCTTCCGTGCAGGGCATCGGCCAAACGCTGGGGCCTTTGCTCGGCGGTTTTCTCATCAGTTGGCAGGGGTTCAAGCTGCCTTTCCTCATCAGCGGATTGCTTGGCATTGGCGGTTTATTGTTGTTTTTGACTTTCCCGATTGGCACGAGTTGGCGCGAGCGCAAGAACATCACGGAAAATTTTTTGCAGGGTTTGCGCGAAGTGGCGGGTAATCGCGGCCTCATCATGACCAGCGTCGCGGTGGCGTCACAAATGTTTGCCGTGGGCGCGTACAATGCTTTTCTGCCGCTCTATGCCAAAGAAATTGCCCACCTGGAAGCGTGGCACATCGGCGTCATTTTCGGCGCGCAAACCACGACCGCGTTGTTGGCGCGACCACTCATGGGAAAATTTTCCGACCGTTTCGGCAGGAAACCGATCATTCTAGCGGCGTTCGTTTGGTGCGCCTTTTTAATCGCGCTTTTGCCGAAACTACAGTGCTTCAAAACGTTGTTGCTGTTTGGCGTCGCATGGGGATTCGGAACCGCAGTAGTTTCTTCGGCGGCGAGCGCCTTCATTACCGACCTCGCGAAGCGCGCCCATTACGGCGCATCCCACGGCGCGTTTGGAACGATCTTCGACCTCGGTGAAGCCGCCGGCCCAATCATCGCCGGCTTGCTGGTGGCCCAGTTGGGCTATGCGTGGATGTTTTTCATTGTTGGAGTACAATTGCTGGTTATGACGGCAATTTTTGCTGCAAGCAGATTTAAAAAATAAACAGCGTTCATGCACAAAGACCAAAGAAAGTGAAATTACAAAGATGAAAAAAAACACCCACCCCCAAACAGTCGTTTTTGTCTGCGAACAAGGTGCCGCAAAAAGCGTTGTCGCCGCGGCCCATTTTAATAAACTGGCAGATGAAAGCGATCTCAATGTCCGGGCAATTGCGCGCGGCACCACTCCGGGTGATGAGATACTGCCCAAAGTCTTGCAAGGCTTACAGGCAGAAAATTTAACTGCGCGTGTGCCGAAGCCGGAACGACTGTCTCCAACCGACATTGCAGGTGCGGTGCGTGTCGTTGCGTTTTGTGATTTGCCCGAAGCTTACCGTAATCAAGCAGCGGTTGAGCAGTGGAGCGATGTGCCGTTGTTCCGCGAGGATTACAATAAATCTCGTGATGCAATACTTGTGCATATCAACGACCTTTTGAATGCGCTTAAAAAGCAGCGCGATTTTGCCTCGACCACTTTATGAGCCAAAGCCTTTGAATATCGAAAACATCAAAACTTCTCGCCATCCCACCTTCACCGACGCGTTGCGCTTCTGGCTGAAGCTCGGTTTCATCAGCTTTGGCGGGCCGACTGGCCAGATCGCGATCATGCACACCGAGTTGGTCGAGAAGAAAAAATGGATCAGTGAGACGCGTTTCTTGCACGCGCTGAATTATTGCATGTTGCTGCCCGGCCCGGAAGCCACGCAACTCGCCACCTACGTTGGCTGGCTGCTGCACAAAACGCCCGGCGGCATCGTTGCCGGCGCGTTGTTCGTGCTGCCGTCCGCTTTTATTTTATGGGGACTGAGTTACGTGTACGTCACGTTTGGCAAGCTCGCGTGGATCGCCGCGATTTTCTATGGCCTCAAGCCGGCGGTGATGGCGATTGTGGCCTTTGCGGTGATTCGCATTGGCAAGAAAGCACTGAAGAACGAAGTGCTGTGGATACTCGCGCTGCTCGCGTTCATCGGCATCTTCTTTTTCGAGATTCCTTTTCCGCTCATCATCCTGAGCGCCGGTGTGATCGGTTTTGCCGGCGGCAAAATCTGGCCGCAAAAATTTTCCGCCACGGCGAATCATGGCGCGAGCTCACAATCCATCATCGGCGACGCAGACGAATCGCCGCTGCACACCAAACCCTCGTTAGCGCGCGCGATTAAAGTAAGTGCGTTTTGTTTGGCGCTGTGGTGGTTGCCGGTGTTTATTCTCGGCTGGTGGCAGGGTTGGCAAAGCACACTTTTTCAGCAGGGCATTTTCTTCAGCAAAGCCGCAATGGTAACGTTCGGCGGCGCGTATGCGGTGTTGCCGTATGTCGCACAAAAAGCCGTTGAAGATTATCATTGGCTCAGCGCCGGACAAATGCTCGACGGCCTCGGCCTCGCCGAAACCACGCCCGGCCCACTGATTATGGTGCTGCAGTTCGTCGGCTTCCTCGGCGCGTGGCATCACCCCGGCAACTCGTTTCCGCTCGTTGCCGCAACGCTGAGCGCGTTCATCACGACGTGGACGACTTTTCTGCCATGCTTTCTGTGGATTTTCCTCGGCGCGCCGCATATCGAGCAATTACGCGGGAATAAAAATCTCACCTCAGCGTTGTCGGCCATCACCGCGGCGGTGGTCGGGGTGGTTTTAAATTTAGCGATTTGGTTCGGCTTGCACGTTCTCTTCCCAAGTGCTGGCGTAGTGGATTGGTTCGCCGTCATTGTTAGCGTGATCGCATTTATCGGCATGTGGCAATGGAATTGGAATATTATTACGGTGGTGATTGGAAGTGGGTTAGTCGGGTTGCTTTACCAAAGTTTGTAGCCGCGTCTTCAAGCGCAAGGGCCCGTTGCCTCAAAATAAAATGCAACCCTCGCCGAGAAGAGAATCCAGGTAAATGCCGGCGTCCCGGCGCGCGTCATTTTCGCCGCCATCAAACAGGCGCCGACCGCTGGAAAAATTTGGAGCGGGAAAAAATTGGGGGAAATATAATCAGCGTCATCGCGAGTCGCGCACTTCTCAGCGGGCCGAAGCGCTCTTTTCGCAACTCCAGAGCCGGCTTCGCTGAAAACCACCCGCAGTGACGATCTCTGGGAAAACTATAATAATGGATCGCCGATGCCCACTCTGCCGTTGCAATTAATTCTTCTCTTCATCGTCGGGATCGTCTCCGGTTTTATCAATATTCTGGCCGGCGGCGGCTCGCTGCTGGCGCTGCCGGTTTTGATTTTCCTCGGTTTGCCGGCCGCAGTGGCCAACGGTACCAATCGCATTGCCATTCTCATTCAAAACATTGCGGCCATCTCCGGCTTTCATCAGCAGAAAGTTTTTCCGTGGCGTCTCAGTTTGCTCGCGGCCATTCCGGCAACGCTGGGCGCGGTGCTGGGTGCGAACCTGGCCCTCGATATTTCCGAAGCGCGGTTCAAACAAATTCTCGCCGGCGTCATGCTGGCGGTTTTGATTTTGACGATTTCCAATCCAACGCGAAAAATTCACGCCACGCCGCAAGCATTAACCGGTTTGCGGCTCGTCATTTTTCTCGTGGGGTTTTTCGGCGTTGGCGTTTTCGGCGGTTTTATTCAAGCCGGCGTGGGTTTTATCATCATCAGCGTCATGCTGGTCACCGGTTTCGACCTCGTCGCCACCAATGCCGTCAAAGTTTTGGTAACTTTTATTTTCACCATTGCCGCATTGGTGATTTTTATCGCGCATGCGCAAGTTGATTATCTGTTCGGCGTGGTGTTGGGATTGGGCAGCGCCGCCGGCGGCTGGGTGGGGACGCGCTTCTCGGTTAAAAAAGGCCACCATTGGATTCGCGCCTTTGTGATCGTCATGGTCGTGATCTTTTCCGCCAAATTATTGTGGGATTCGCTTTTTACCCAATAACATGAAAAAATATTTCTTCATTCTTACCGCGTGTTTAACGTTGGGCCTCGCGCCATATTCTGCCGAACCGCATATCATTGGAAAACTGCGCTGGATACTCGGCGGCGCCCACGGGATGCAACTCATCGATTGGGGCGACGCCCTATTGCATGGCGCGCCGTGGCTCGCTTTAATTTTCTTCGGCATTCGCGAGATTTGGATCCGGAGAAAAACGACGGCAACATGACATGCGCTCTTGCATTTCCGCTAAATTTTTTCCATATTGAAACAGTATCGCCAGCAAAATAACGGCCCCGCGAGAAAAGTCTTTACTCCTATGGGCAAGAATATACCCGTTGGGCCTTTTAAAACCTGACATTTTTATTCCGTTACCAGTCCAGGGCATCATGTTTCGTTTGCGTCGCAGAAAAATTCCCCGCATTGCCATTTTATATATCGACGGCGTCATCGAAGAAAGTGACGACGAATCTTTGCCGCGCCGGGTGGCGCTGGCGCTGGAAGACGTCGAGCATTTCAAAGCCAAAGCGCTGATCCTGCGCGTTAACTCGCCCGGCGGCACCGTCGGCGCGACGCAGGAAATTTATGACGCCATCAGCAAATTTCGCACGGACAATAAAATTCCAGTGATCGCCTCGATGGGCGACGTCGCCGCTTCCGGCGGGGTTTATGTGTCGATGGCCGCCGAGCGCATTCTCGCCAATGCCGGCACGGTGACCGGCTCCATCGGCGTCATCATTCACTCACGCAATCTCAGCCAACTGTTCAGCAAAGTCGGCGTGGAATCGCAGGTCGTCAAATCCGGCCAGTTCAAAGACACGCCGGCGCCGTATCGCGGCATGACGGACTCGGAGCGCGGCATGTTGCAGGACATGATCAACGATACCTACGAGCAATTCGTCGATGCCATCATGCGCGGCCGCAATCTCGCGCCCGCGAAAGTCCGGCAATTCGCCGACGGCCGCGTGATGACCGGACGGCAAGCTCTTGCCTGCGGCCTCGTGGACGAACTGGGCGGGTTCGATCGCGCCGTCGAAGTCGCGAAGCAATTGGCGCACATCACCGTCGATCCCGATCTCATCGAAGTCGGCCGCGTCAAACCGAAATTGTGGGAACGCGTCTCACGCCGCTTCCTCAACGGCTTCGGCATGCAAACGATGCTCAGCTCCCGCTGGGATGGGATTCCGCTGTATTTGATGCCGAGGTATTGATGGCAAAAACATACAAATCGTCGCTTTGCTTCTTAAAATGCAAAGGATAAAATTCGATCAATCGGGGAGAGCCTGAAGCGTAGCGGATGCAATTATATCGTTTACTGGGTCTGCTTATTATGATATGACATTGATAGAGTGAAAACATGAAAACACCAACGTTGTTTACTTTTTTAACACCTGGTTTAGAGGCCAATATATATCGCCTCAATCCATGGTGGCGTGGACAACCGCAATCGCCTTTGCCGCCGACCAAGCGCTGGGCATTCTCTATCGCCTTAACACGCTTAAAAAATGGCTTGGCGAAAGCCAGTGTTTTGAGTGGGCCGCGTCAAGTTGGAAAAAGCACGTTGGTTCTTCAGATGATTCAATCTTTGCTGGAAGAAGGAATTCCACCCACCCACATTTTTTATATCCAATTCGATGAGTTGCCCGAGTTACTTAAAGTGGAGGAGCCAATCCTCCGCCTGGTCGATTGGTTTGAACAAAATATACTTGACAAAACTTTCAATCAAGCCGCGCTCGACGGCCAGCCGGTTTATCTTTTCTTGGACGAAGTTCAAAATTTAGATGCCTGGGCGCCACAATTGAAGTTCTTAGTGGATACGAGCGCTGTTCGCGTAATGGTAACCGGCAGTTCGGCATTGCGAATCGAGCATGGACGCGACAGTTTGGCGGGTCGGATCAGCACGTTGGAAATGGGCCCGTTACTCTTGCGTGAAATCATGGAAATTCGTGGCGAAGGAAATCTGCAACCTTTTTTAGCATTTAATGGCTTGGCGCCACTTAAAGAAAAAGATTTCTGGCTGGACCTGCGCCAATTCGGCATGAAAAACAAGGCGATCAGAGACCGCGCCTTTAAAGCATTCTCAGAAAGAGGCGCCTATCCGATCGCGCATGCACGATCGGATAGGCCATCGGATGAATTGGCTGATTTGCTCAATGAAACGGTGATCCGTCGCGCCATCCGGCACGATCTGCGGTTAGGACCAAAAGGCGCGAAACGAGACGAACATCTCCTGGAAGAAGTTTTTCGTCTCGCTTGTCGTTACATCGGACAATCTCCTAAACAAGCCTTATACTTAGATGAGATTAAACGCGCGATGGACGCCAATATTGGTTGGCAACGCATTTTGGCGTATCTAAAATTTCTTGACGGCACATTGCTCATTCGTTTGATTGAGCCACTGGAATTGCGCCTGAAACGCGCTCGCGGCGCACCCAAGTTGTGTTTATGCGATCATGCCCTGCGTGCGAGTTGGCTGCAAGAAGTTGTACCGCTCGACGTGGAAGGCCTGTTGCATCACCCTCATTTGCACGACCTCGCCGGTCGTATTGCCGAAAGTAGTGCCGGCTATTTCTTAAAGTCAATTACCAGTCTTGACGTCGCCCACTTTCCAGAGCGGGCCGCCGAGCCTGAAATCGATTTTGTACTGACTATCGGCGAGCAGCGCATTCCCTTGGAAGTGAAATATCGCTCGCGCATTACGTGGGAAGACACGCGCGGCGTCAGAAGCTTTATCGAAAAGTCGGTTTATAATGCGCCGTTCGGAATCATCGTCACCATGACCGATGAACCTGCTACCGATGACCCCCGGTTGGTTAGTATTCCACTTCCAACTTTGCTATTGTTACGTTAGCGAGAGCGGCGTACGTCTTCAAAATAAACCTTTATAGCGTGTGTGCTAACAAAAAGTAAGCAGAATAGTCGAAGGCAATTCAAAACGTACGTCGAAGAGTTAAGCTTGAGGTTTTACCTATCATGAACGAGCGCGACAAAATCATCGACGCTATCACTTATGCTGAAGCCGAATTGGCGGCTTTAACTCAAGCGCGTGATCTGACGATTTTCAAGCTGGAAAAATTGAGAACCGATCTTGATTTGCTTTATACAACTGACAAGACAGCATTTACCCAATATGCCTCACCCAAAGAAAAAGTTCAGCTCTTCGCCAATCTTTTCCGTGGCCGCGATGACGTATTTGCGCGCTTGTGGATGAGCCATAAAACCGGCAAGAAAGGTTTCAGTCCAGTTTGCGAATATGAATGGCAACCGGAGATTTGCACCAAACCCGCAAAGAAATGCACTCACTGCAAATATGTTCCATTAACGAATGAAGCACTGCAAGCTCATCTCGAAGGCCGTCACGTGATAGGCATTTATCCGCTTCGCCAAGATGAAACGTGTTATTTTCTTACCATCGACTTGGACAAAGATGGTTGGAAGGAAGACGCGGCTGCATTTTTGGAGGTCTGTAAATCGAACGACGTTCCAGCCGCACTGGAAAGATCGCGCTCTGGCAACGGCGGGCACGTATGGATTTTTTTCACAGAACCTATCCCGGCTGTTCTCGCGCGTAACATGGGATCGTACCTGCTCACCGAAACCATGTCGCGCCATCATCAACTCAGCATGGCGAGCTACGACCGGTTGTTTCCGAATCAAGATACGATGCCCAAAGGCGGTTTCGGAAATCTCATTGCGCTGCCGCTGCAAAAAGAAGCACGCAAGTCCGGTAACACGGAATTTCTTGATGCCCAATTTCAGCCCTATGCGGATCAATGGACTTATTTAGCCTCGATCCGGAAAATGAATCTGCACGAGGTGCAAACGATTGCAAACGAAGCCACAAAAACCAACCGAGTCACCGGTGTTGCCGCCTTTTCTCCCGAGGAGGAAAATACGCCTTGGCGAATGCCGCCGGCGCGCCAAAATATTTTGCCCAATGTTCGGAATCAAATTCCGCCTCGCCTCAACGTCACGCTGGCGGATCAACTCTATGTTGAAAAAGCCGGATTGCCTTCCGCTCTTCTTGCCGAAATCAAACGATTAGCTGCATTTCAGAATCCGAAGTTTTATGAAGCCCAACACCAACGGCGCTCAACGTTTCAGATTCCTCGCATCATCTCGTGCGCCGAAGAATTTTCCAAACATTTGGCGGTTCCGCGTGGATGTTTGGAGCCGCTTCGCGCGTTGCTCTATCCGCTTGATATCACCATTGAGATTGCCGACGAGCGACTTCACGGTGTTCCGTTTGAAGTTGAATTTCACGGGAAATTAAACGTGGCACAACAAAACGCGATCGCACAAATCTCGCCGTATGATATTGGAATATTGGTCGCGCCGCCCGGAAGCGGCAAAACCGTCATGGGGATTTATCTTATCGTGCAACGCCGGCTACCCACTTTGGTTTTGGTGCATCGCCAAACGCTTTTGGAGCAATGGCGCAACCGGTTGGCGGAGTTTCTCAATCTTTCCCCCGAACAAATTGGCTATATCGGCGGCGGCAAAGATTCGCGAACCGGCAGAATCGACGTGGCTATGCTGCAGAGCTTAGTGCGAAAAAGCGAAGTCGATCCGTTGGTTGGTGAATATGGCCACGTCATCGTCGATGAATGCCACCACATACCGGCGTTCTCCGTCGAACAGGTTTTGAAGCATGCCCGGGCGCGCTATGTGACCGGCTTGACCGCAACGCCATATCGCCGCGACGGCCATGATCCGATCATCACCATGCAATGCGGCCCGGTGCGCTGCCGAATTGATTCACACGATGCGGAATTGCACGCATTCAAGCGCCGGCTTATTTGTCGAGAAACCGGAATCCTCGTGCCCGATCCTCGGCAAATCGCGTATCATGAACTCATCGATCTTCTTGCCGGCAACAAAAGCCGCAATCAGTTGATTATTTCCGACGTGACTAAAATTTTGCAGGAAGGGCGCTCGCCCATCGTTTTATCCGAACGGCGCGATCACGTTGAACTGTTGCGCGCCGAATTGGCGAACCACGTGAAGCATCTGATCGTTTTGCACGGCGGCAAGGGCGAAAAAGAGCGCCACGAAATTCAGCGCCAACTGGCAGAAATTCCTGAAAACGAAGCGCGCGTCATTCTCGCCACCGGCGCTTATGCCGGTGAAGGCTTTGATGATCACCGGCTCGACACGTTGTTGCTCGCGCTGCCCATCTCGTTCAAGGGTAAATTGGAACAATACGCCGGCCGAATTTTGCGGCCGCATTCGGGAAAAGATGAGGTGCAGATTTATGATTACGTCGATGGCAAAATCCCGATGCTATCCGGTATGTTCAAGAAGCGGCTCAAGGCGTATCGGGCGATGAAATATTTTCAGGATGAAGAGTTCAAACGGCCACTCGCCAAGATGACATCCATGCAGCTTCAACTGCCAATGGTCGCTTGAATGAGAAGCCGGGTTATAATCCCGGCGTACCATTTTGCCGGCGCCGGCAAAAATGATCGAATTAAAAATTGACGACCATGAAATTCGGCGAACAAACGATGCTAACGTAGAATACTGGTCGAGCCGTGATTTCGCTCAAAATTGCAATACAATGAGTATCGCAATTTTGAACAAGTCAGCAATCGAAAAAACCGCGGGAATTAAAATGAGCCAGAACAATTTGCCCGCCTTGGGTGAGAAATCATTTGAAGCACTGAAGCATTTCACTCAACATGGTGCCGAATATTGGAACGCCCGTGAGCTCCAACCGCTGCTGGGCTACAGCCAGTGGCGCCGCTTCGAAGATGCGATTAAGCGCGCGATGATCTCATGCGAGAAATCCGGCAATAATCCCAGCCATCACTTTGCCGGCGCCGGCAAACCGATCACCGGCGGCAAAGGCGCCGTGCAAATCGTGCCAGATTACCAGCTTTCCCGTTTCGCCTGCTATCTCATTGCGCAGAACGGCGATCCGCGCAAGCCGGAGATTGCCAACGCCCAAAAATATTTTGCCGTGCAAACCCGCAAGCAGGAACTTTCCGAAGCGCGGGCGGCTGATTTGGAACGGTTGGAATTGCGTAAACAAACTTCCGAGGAATTCAAAGCGCTGTCCGGCGCGGCGCGCGAGGCGGGCGTGCAAAACAAAATGTTCGGGGTCTTTCATGATGCTGGTTACAAGGGCTTGTACGGCGGTTTGGGCAATGAAGCGATTAAAGCCCGCAAGAAAATTCCGGCCAAAGAAAATCTGATGGATCGCATGGACACGACAGAATTAGCCGCCAACCAATTCCGCATGACGCAAACGCGAGACAAGCTGGCGCGCGAGCGGGTGAAAAATCAGCAACAAGCCATTCAAACGCACGAACGCGTTGGCAAAGAAGTGCGCGCGGCTATTCAGCGTATCGGCGGCACGATGCCGGAAAACCTATCGCCGGCTGAGCATATCAAACAAGTCGAAAAGCGTTTGAAACACGCACCGACAAAACTGTCTTTGGAAGACAACGAGGCCAAAGGCCTCGTTGGCAACGAAAAGAAAAGTGCATAAATAAAAACCCAGCGGGCGTCGCCTGCGAATGACACGAATAAATTCACCTATCACCGAGGAGGAAGCATGTCCACAACGTTTTCCAGAAGGCGTTTTTTGCAATTCAGCGCGGCGTTGCCGGCGTTGAATTGGCCCAACATCATCACCAGCAAAACGCAGCAGAAAGCCGCGAAAGTGCCGATCATCGTGTGCAGCCGCGGCGAAGATTGGGGCCGCAAAGTGAACACACCCGGCTGGGAGATCCTTGCCAACGGCGGCAGCTTGATGGACGCTGTTGAGAAAGCCGCGAACGTCACGGAACTCGATCCTGAAGACATGAGCGTCGGCTACGGCGGTTTGCCGAATGAAGAAGGCGTCGTGCAACTCGATGCCTCGTGCATGTACGGCCCGGCGCACAAGCCCGGCTCGGTGGCGAGTCTTGAGGGCATTAAAACCCCGTGCAGCGTCGCGCGGCTGGTGATGGAACGTACCGATCACATGATGCTCGTCGGCGTGGGCGCGCAAAAATTTGCGCTGGCGCATGGTTTCCAAATTGAAAACCTACTCACGGAAAAAGCGCGGCTGGCTTGGTTGAAATGGAAAGAAAATTTGAGCGATCAGGATGATTGGTTGCCGCCGGCGGACGGCATTTATAAAGACAAAAACGGCCGCCCGACGGGCACGATCAATGTTTTCGGCATCGATGCGAAAGGTGATGTTGCCGGTATCACCACCACCAGCGGACTATTTGGAAAATTGAATGGCCGCATCGGCGACTCGCCGATTATTGGCGCGGGGTTGTATGTCGATAACGAAGTCGGCGCCGCGGGCGCCACCGGGCGCGGCGAGGAAGTCATTCGCACCTGTGGCAGTTTTTATGTTGTCTCGTTGATGCGGCAAGGCATGCCGCCCACCAAAGCCTGTCTCGAAGCGTGCAAACGCATTGTCGAGATCAATCAAAAACGCGGCGTGAAAATCGATTTCAATGATAAGTTTGTCGCGGTGAATAAAAAGGGCGAAGTCGGTTGCGCCGCGATCAAAGGCTCGAAGAAAAATCCGCCGATGGTGGCGTTTACGAATGCGGATGGTTTTACGGCGCTGGGCGGGGAATATTTGATTGAGGAAGAAAATAAATAAATGACGCCGCTCTCGCGGCGCGAACAAAATCCAATCCGTGTTGCTGCGAGAGCGTCGCCACTCGGTTGCCGTCAGGCGCCTTTAAACATCGTCGTCAACGCCAAAATGGCAAAGCCGATCGTCACCAGCCAGAAGGCATTGCCCGTGATGATGGCTGCCGAAATAATGGCCGTTTTCCCAAGAATGCCGAGCACGCCGAGCACCACGGCGATCAGCCAGAAGGTTTGATTGGGGGCGTTAAGCTTCATAACTCCTCCTCCGTTGGTTGAAGGTTGACCTGCAACAACAATGAATTGGACGCTTTATTCAATTCCTCCGAAAAATAACTCAAGTTGCCGCGTCAAGTGCTTGCCTTGATCGGCCCAGCGCACGCCTTCAAGTTGCAACAATTTCTTTTTGAGATTCACCCCTTCTTCCCCCGCGCGGCCGGAAAAGCCGCCCAACTTGCCGCCGCTGGCCACCACGCGATGGCACGGAATTAAAATGGGGATCGGATTGGCGCCCAACGCCTGGCCAACGGCTTGGCTCGATTTCGGCTTGCCGATTTTTTTTGCGATCTCACCGTAGGTATAAACTTGTCCATAGGGAATGCGGCTGGTGATTTTCAAAACCTGCCGTTGAAACTCACCCGTGATCAACCGCCAATCAATGGGAATGGTGAAGCGGCTGAGCTTGCGCTGCAAATAAAGCTGCACTTCCTGCCGGATTGCCGCGGTCATGAGCTGGTCGCGCTTAATCCACGCTTCCGGCTGGCGCTTTTTTAACTGTTCTTCAATTTCAAAGGGCGATTTGTCGGCAAATTCCAGCATGCACACGCCGATGTTGGTGACCGCCACCACCAACGGCCCCGTGAGCGGATGCTGGAGAATTTCGTAATAAATCTGCTTCGCGCGCATTTTATTTTTGATCGAGGTGCGCAGGAGTTCAGCGTGGCGGCCGCCCATTTCTTTGACCAGCGTTTCGACGCCGCCGAGAACTTCGCGATACAGCGAGAACTGGCGGTTGCAGCCGGGGCAATCCGCAACGTGATGCTGCAGGCGTTGCTCCTCGTCGCGCGTCAACTCGCCGAGGTACAGCGCCATCATTTGATCTTCGTTAATGTGGCCGACGAGCTGCATCTTGCCCTCGTCGGCTTTGTAAGGAACAATCACTTTCATAGTTCTGGCGGTCTTGATGAGACTAATCCGGCAAGCGCGCGAATTTATTTCAGCATGAGAATTTTTTCGTCCGGATCAAGAATGATTTGTTCCGGTTTTGCCTCATGCCGTAATTCAAAATAGGCTTCAGCTTTTTCCATCCAAATTTTCTGCCGCGTTTTCCTGCCGCCGCTCGTGATCTCAACCTCGAGCGGCAGGCGGAAAAACGCTTCCGGTTGGGTTTGCCGCAACGTGAGGGCAATGGCCTTTTCTTTCGGTAACCAGCGCCAATGCTGTTGCAGCACCGGATGACCCGGCTGGCGCAGCCACTGCTGGAAAAACCAGTCCAATTGCTGGCCGCTGGCGGATTCCATCACGCGGCGGAAATCCTCGGTCCACGCATTTCCATTTTTATAAACTCGATAATACTCGCGAATGCCTTGCCAAAAATTTTCCGTGCCGACTTGCTGGCGCAACATGTGCAATACCCACGCGGCCTTGGAATAATTGTTGCCGTTCAGCAAGTCAAAATATCGCGTCACCGTGGTGTCAAGAATCGGCGCCAGTTTTTTACGCGCGAACTCGAAATAGCTCTCACGATTGGCGCGCATCTTCTCGCGGAACATTTCGATGCCGTCGGCATGTTCATAAAATAACGCCGCGAAATACGTGGCAAAACCTTCGCTGAGCCAGAGATGATGCCAGTCGGCTTCCGTCACCGCATCGCCGAACCACTGATGCGCAACCTCGTGCGCGTTGGTGCCTTCCGCGCTTGCCGAAACCGGAACCGTTTCGGCAAAGAAAATGGCGCTGGAATTTTCCATACCGCCAAAGCGCGTTGAAGATTGCACGAGCGCGAGTTTTTCATACGGATAGGGGCCGATATTCTTGCTAAAAAACTGGAGCATCAGCGCGGTGCGGCCAAAATTTTTTACAGCGGCGCCGGCGTCGCCCGGAAAGACATAATAACTGACCGGCACGTTTTCAACTTCACCCAAATGCAACACGGCAAATTCAGCCGCGCCAAACACCATGCAATAGGTCGGAATCGGCGCCGCCTCGCGCCAGCTCCAGGTTTTCGTGCCGTTCAGATTATGCTGCTCGCGCTCCAATTGCCCATTCGCCACCACCGTGTAACGTTCCGGCGCGTTAATATGAAATTCCACCGTGGCTTTGTCGTTGGGGTGATCAATGCCCGGAAACCAGTTCCGCGCGCGGTCCGGCCAATTATCCGCAAAAAACGTGCGGCGGTTAATTTTGTTTTGTCGAATATCCAAGCCGCCTTTCGGCTCGCCGCGGTATTCGATGGCCACGTCCAAAGTATCGCCGCCGGGCGGCAAAACCATTTCAAGCTGTTCGCCCTGCGACACATATTTAACCGTTTGGGCTTGAACTTGTAATGCCGTGATCGTCAAATTTTTGCAATCGAGTGCCAATGTGCTCTCTTGCCGGTCGCGGCGCAAAATCGTGAGTTGGGCGCGGCCATGAATAACATTGCTCGTGTCGGAGACACTCAAGTTTAAATTGTAATGCAAAACATCAAAACCGGATTGGCGCCGGTAGCCGTCGGTGACTTGGCGCGACGCCGGAGTTTGGTCAAACCCGCTTGCTGCCAACAACAGGGCCAAAAACAAACATGTCATTCCGAAGGAAGCCTTTTTGTATTTAAAACATGGTAGTTTTCAAAAAGATTCATCCTGAATGACAAGTCCTGGGGACGGCAAGAATAACGGCTATGAATTTAACAAGTTTTTTTTCAATGTCAAGCAGACTTTCAACCAACTTTCAACCGGGTTGTAATTGACCCAGCCGTTCGACCGCAATGCCCACGAATTTTCGCGAATGCACGATTAGCGTTTATTAGCGTCAATTCGCGGTTGAAAATTTTCGTGTCTGACCATCTCTGGCCGGCTCATAAACTCCGGCCGCACGCGCAGAAAAACCATGCCGACCCAGCTCGGATTGCGTTTGAGAAACGTCACGAGATCATCGAAATTCTCATCCACCACTTTTTTAACGCCGCGCCGCGCTGAGGCATTGCGAAAGAAGACGCGGCCGGTGCTGTCGCGGAGTATGAAACCGAGATGCGCCGCAAAAATGCCCGGGCGACTTTGTATCACCACGGCAATATCGCCGCCGCGCAATTTTGCTTTAATGGCCGGTAAATTGGCCTCAGGAATATATTGAATCGTCATGGTCTGCGGCGGGGGAACCGCCGTGAGTTCCGGGGCCGGTAAACCTTTTTTTTGTAAAATCTCAACCCGGTTGATCGTTTTCGTCATCGCGACGCAAAGTTCGTGTCCGAGGGTCTCCGTGATATTCTCAACCAGCCACGCATTATTCGGCAGCCAATCGGCGAGCATGAAATGATTGCGCCGGCGGATATCGATCTCTCCGGCGCGATAACGCAGTCGCTGCACGCGTGCGAACATGTCGGAATAATTGTCCGCCAACGTCAGCGCCAAAACTTGTTCACAAAAAGTGAGGCAATCGACATGAGCAAAATCCACGAGCGGGCCACGATCGTATTTGCCTTGCGGCCCTTCGCCGAGTGGAAACCAGCGATACGGCGTGTTCAGCGCGCGTCGCGAATAGATTTCCAAACGGGCACCCCAATCGTCATGCTCGCGGCTCGTTTGCCGGAGCAACGTATCGATTTCAACCCGGCTCATCGCATACAGCGGTTTCGGTGGCTGCGCCCAAGCCGCTGCGTTGAGGAACAATGTGCCAATTACCAATAATAAACGCGCCAAATGAATTCATCCTTGTTTCAGAAAGTTTTTAAATATAAATTTCTCATTGATACAAAACAAATGCATTTTACAACAGTCCGGGCGCTGCGAGCGCCCGGACTGTGAACCGGAAAAACATACATGCACCAGATCGTAGCTGACGAAAATATTCCCTGTGCGCGCGAGGCTTTTTCTCATCTCGGCGAGGTGCGCCTGTTGCCCGGCCGCGCGATGCGTCGCGACGCCTTGGCAAATGCCGAGCTTTTGCTGGTTCGCGCCGTGACCAAAGTCGATGCCCAATTGTTGCACGGCACTGCGGTTCGCTTTGTGGCGACGGCAACGATTGGCACGGATCACGTCGACAGGAATTATCTCGCGCAACAAGGGATCACATTCACCAGCGCGGCGGGGAGCAATGCCAATTCGGTGGCGGAATATGTGCTGGCGGCGTTGTTGCACCACGCCGTTAAACGCGCATTGTCGCTGGAAAAATTAACAATGGGAATCGTCGGCGTCGGTCACATCGGCAGCAGCGTGGCAAAAATGGCGGCCGGCCTCGGCCTGAAAGTTTTATTGAACGATCCACCGTTGGCGCGAAAGACGCGGGATCCAAAATTTCTGCCGCTCAATGTCTTGATGGATGCGGATATCATCACACTGCACACGCCACTCACGCACGCGGGTGCGGATGCCACATTTCATTTGTTTGATGACACGCGTTTAAAACAGATGAAGCGCGGCAGCGTGCTTTTCAACACCTGTCGAGGCGAAGTTGTCGATAATGCGGCGCTAAAAGAAGTTTTGCAAAGCGGGCATCTGCGTTCCGCCGTTCTCGATGTGTGGGAAAATGAGCCGGAGATTAATATGGAGTTGTTGCAATTGGTGGAAATCGGCACGCCGCACATTGCGGGCTATTCGCTGGATGGAAAATTGAACGGCACGAATCAAATCTATCGCGCCGCCTGCGAATTTCTCGGCGCCGCGCCGCAATGGCAAATAGAAAAAGCGTTGCCGGCGATTGCAGAGCCGGTTATTAAATTGAAAGAAAATTTTGAAACGCATGAAAGGAAACTTAATACGCTGATCAAACGCGTTTACGATATCACCGCGGATGATCGCCGCTTGCGGGCGATTTTAAATTTGCCGGCAGCGGCACGGGGCCGCTATTTTGATGAGCTGCGCAAAAATTATCCGGTGCGAAGAGAATTTCACAATTATGTGGTCAGCTCAACTTTGGGAGAAAACGAATTGACGGGCCAAATCAAAGTTTTGGGGTTTAATCGTCGTGAAGAATGAAGTCCGACTTCGCAATATCATTTTACAAAATTTTCAACATTGGCTGCGCAAGTCGGACTTTGCTTGACGCACTTAATTTTTCCACAGCGTTTCCAGGCTCTGCCGCAGCCGCGAGAGATGGGTGTTGTCGCCATCAACCACCACTTCCGCCGGGCGCGGTCGCGCATTATAATTGGACGAAAGCGAAAAACCATACGCGCCAGCCGTCATCACCGCCAGCAAATCACCGCGCTGCACCGGCGGCAGCGAACGATCCTTCGCCAGAAAATCACCGGATTCGCAAATCGGGCCGACGACATCGCCGTTTTGCCACTCGCCCTCACGCTGCGACACCGGCACGATTTGGTGATACGCACCGTACAAACTCGGCCGAATCAAATCCGTCATGCCCGCATCGACCACGGCAAAAAATTTACCACGGGTCATCTTTGTATACAACACCCGCGTGACGAGAACGCCGCTGCCCGCGACCAGTGCGCGGCCTGGCTCAAAAATAACCGTGCAATCTTTCGGCAAATTTTTTGTTAACGGCGGCAGCATTTGATCTGCCAACTCGTTTGGCGACAGGGCGAGGTCCGGCGCCGGTTCGGTGTTGGGTTCAACTTTAATAAAATTTTCGTAAATCGCGCCGAGGCCGCCGCCGACATCGAGGTAATCAAGTTGATGCCCGGCGGCGTGCGCCAGTTGCGCCAAATTGCCAAACAATTCACCGATTTGCGGAAACGGCCACAGCTCGGTGATTTGCGAACCGAGATGCGCGTGCAAGCCCACCAATTTCACCTGCCGCAACGTTTTGATCTCGGCAATCAATTCTTTGGCGCGATTTAACTCAATGCCGAATTTATCCGCCGCCCGGCCGGTGGAAATATACGGATGGCCGTGAATGTCAATGTCCGGATTGACGCGCAACGACACCGGCGCGACTTTCTTGCGCTGGGCCGCCAACTCGTTGAGGACGTGCAACTCAGCTTCCGATTCCACATTGAAACCGCGAATACCCGCGTCGAGGCCGGCGAGGATTTCATCGTCGCGCTTGCCAACGCCCGCAAACACAATGCGCGAGGCAGGAATACCCGCCTGCAACGCCAATTGCAATTCGCCGCCGGAAACGACATCCCCGCCGCAACCTAACACGGCAAAGTCTTCCAAAATTTGAGGATTGCAATTCGCCTTGAGCGCAAAACAAATCTGATGCTTCGCGGCGGCAAAAGCGCGGTCAATCGACGCAAATTTTTCGCGATAGGTTCTACGGCTGTAAAGATATAATGGCGTGCCGTATTGTGCGGCCAGAGCGGCAATGGAAAGTTCTTCGCAGAAGAGTTGGCGGTGGCGATACGTAAAATAGTGCATGGCGGCTTGTTAAAAGTTTATTTCATTTTTCTCTTACTCATACTCTTCTTCCTGTCAAGCGTCTGCAACCAAGAAAGAGAAAGAGAAAGAGTAGGAGTACGAATAGAAACAACTAACGGCTGGCAACGAGAATTTCAAAACAGCTATCGTCTTTTTTCTTCACTTCAATTTTCACTTCGAGAAAACGCTTGATCACTTCGATATTGGTTTTCGTGTGCAGCGAGAGGCTTTGCGCGGTGTAGACGCCGCCGCCGGCCAGCGCCAGTGGCAGCAAAATTTGATTGGTCAAATGCTCGTCCAACGCGGCTTTGCTCAACCGGAAATCGGTAAACAGATCGCACGCTTCGGCCGCGACCTGCTCAGCCGCCTTGCCCCGCTGGCCAAACGCCGTGAACAAAAAAGTTTGCGCGCCATATTTGACCCGAATCATCAGCACGTTGCCCGGTCCCGGCGAATCCTCGATTTCCGTAATCGCAATTTTATTTTCGCCCCAATGCAATTTTTGCTGCAAAATTTTGCTTTCCCGTTCCGCGATCGAGCGCGGCAGCCAGGAGATCAAAATTTCCGCGCCCGCGATATCCGGTTCGCCGCGTTGCAGCAGCGCGAAATTTGGCATCCGTTCCCGCAGCGGCTGAATCGCGGCCACAATCTCACCGCCGCCAACCGGATAAAATCCATGCTTGCGAATTTGCATTTCCGCCGTGACCCCGAGAGACTTGAGCAACGGCAGAAAACTCAAGGTAAAAAATTCAAACGGCGGGGCCGCGGGATTGTGCGTGCCGCCACGAACTTTGACCGACGAGCCGCTTGCTGCACGCGACAAAATCGGCAGCACCGTCTGCACCACCTGCATGGTGGAGCCGGCGGTTGGAATATTAAAAAAATATTCGCCGCCGCGAATCGGCCCGGGAGTAAATTCGAGCTCGAGCGATTCCAGCCGGTTGCCCTGGCATTGCGCGCCGCAAATCTCCGCCGCCGCATTGACGCAAGCGAGATGTTGATGGCGCAAACCCGGCTTGCTTCGTTTGCGGCGAATATGAATGAGACGAAAGGCTTTACCGGTTGCCGCGCTCAATGCCAGCGCCGTGCGCAAGATTTGGCCGCCGCCTTCGCCGAGACGACCGTCGATTAAAATCATGAAGACACCTACCCTTTGCCTACGGCCGTACAGATTGTGTGAAAAGAGCTTGCGTTCCCCTCATCAAAATTACTATCTTT
>CAYUVM010000015.1:0-20789 GCA_964447935.1 uncultured Cytophagia bacterium
GAGACGAAACGTTTCATGTACTCCTCCGAACTGAAAGTTAATTTTGCATTCCATACAAGCAATATGGCAGGCTGCGTGAGATAACAACCAATAAGCTAAAATCATGCTAAAAACCGGCGATAAAATGCTGCAACAAAAGAAAAGTAAATGCGTTAAAATGAGTTCCGATTGCAACAAAACACTGGCTAAAACTGTCTAATGTTAGAACACTGTGTCGGCTCAAGACAGCAGAGGTGTCTCACGAGTGTGACGTGAGCACGCGTTTGCCGTGTTTAAACGTTAAAGTTATCTTAACAAATCGCACGACTGTCATAATTATTAAGCAATAATAAAAAAAAAAAAAAGGAGCGTTGCCTTGAAGCGAAGAGACTTTATCCGCCTGACCGGCGTCGGGATGGGATCGCTGATGATTCCAATAATGGGCAATCCCATTCCGTTGAGCGGCGCCATCACGCCGATCCCCAATGGGGATAAAAAGAAATTGGCTGACCTCGCGTTGAACGCCGCCAAAGCGAAAGGCGCGACCTATGCCGACGTGCGTATCGGACGTTATCTTAATCAATTCGTCATCACGCGCGAAGACAAAGTGCAGAACATCGTCAACACCGAATCGTTCGGCGTGGGCATCCGCGTGATCGCCAACGGCACGTGGGGTTTTGCCGCGACGAGCGAGGTGACGAACGACAAAATCGCGAAGGCCGCGGAACAAGCCGTGGCGATTGCAAAAGCCAATTCCAAAATTCAACAAGAGCCGGTGCAGCTCGCGCCGAATCCGGGCTACGGTGAAGTGGCATGGAAAACACCGATTACAAAAAATGCTTTCGACGTGCCGATTTCCGAGAAGGTCGATTTGCTGATGGCGGTGAATGCGGCCGCGATGAAAAACGGCGCGAACTACGTCAACTCATTTTTATTTTTAGTGAATGAACAAAAATATTTTGCCAGTACTGACGGTTCGTATATTGATCAGGACATTCATCGCATCTGGCCGAATTTCACGGTCACGGCCATTGATCCGGCCAAAGGCAAATTTCAAAATCGCGATGCCTTTAGCGCGCCGATGGGCATGGGCTGGGAATATATGAGTGCCAGTCCTGCCGGAAAAATTAAAACGCCCGCCGGCGTTACGGTTTATGGCAGCCATTACGACATGCTCGAAGACGCCACGGTCGCGGCGCAACATGCGAAAGAAAAACTCACCGCCAAATCCGTTGAAGCGGGCAAATATGATCTCGTGCTTGATCCCACGCATCTGTTCTTGACGATTCATGAATCCGTCGGCCATCCGCTGGAGTTGGATCGCGTGTTGGGCTATGAAGCGAACTACGCCGGAACGAGTTTCGCCACGCTCGACAAGTGGAAAACGAAATCATTCAATTATGGCAGCAAGATCGTGAACCTGTTTGCCGACAAAGTGCAACCGGGATCTCTTGGCGCTGTGGGTTATGACGACGAAGGTGTAAAAACGAAACGCTGGGATTTGGTGAAAGAAGGCGTGCTCGTCGGTTATCAGGCAATTCGCGATCAAGTCCACATTCTCGGCGAAAAAGAATCACATGGCTGCTGCTACGCCGACAATTGGGGTTCGGTGCAATTCCAGCGCATGCCGAATGTTTCACTCGCTGCCGGCAAACAGAAGCTTTCCATTGAGGAGATGATCAAAGGCGTCGAGAAGGGCATCTACATCATCGGCGATGGCTCGTACTCGATCGATCAGCAACGCTATAACTTCCAGTTCGGCGGCCAGGTTTTTTATGAAATCAAGAACGGCCAAATCGCCGGCATGTTGCGCGACGTGGCGTATCAATCCAATACGCAGGAATTTTGGAACTCGTGCGCGCAAATTTGCGATGAGAGCGATTATCGTCTCGGCGGCTCGTTCTTCGACGGCAAAGGCGAACCGGGCCAGGTCAGCGCCGTTTCACATGGCGCCGCCACCACGCGCTTCAACGGCGTGAATGTGATTAACACGGAACGGAAGATTTAAGTCCGCGAATTGAGAATAGAGGATTGATGATAGAAAATAGTTTGCTGAATTCGATCATCCATCTTCGCTCTGCAACCATCCATCATCGAAATTTAACCGTATAAACGAGGTTCATAGAAAATGGCCATTTTAACCAAAGACGAAGCGCGCCGGATTTTGGAAAAAGTGCTGAGTTTTTCCAAAGCCGACGAGTGCGAATCGAATCTCAACGGCAATATCGGCGGCAACATTCGCTACGCTCGCAATACCGTGACCACCAGCGGCATGCAAAACGATACGACGCTGGTGGTGCAATCGAGCTACGGCAAGAAAACCGGCACGACGACGATCAACGAATTTGACGACGCTTCGCTGGAAAAAGCCGTGCGCCGTTCCGAAGAGCTTGCGAAGCTCGCGCCGGAGAATCCGGAATATGTGAATTTTCTCGAGCCGCAAAAATATTCCGAATCCAAAGCCTATTTTGACGCCACGGCGAAAATCACGCCGGAGTATCGCGCGCAAGCCGCGCTGAACAGCATTCAACCGTCACGCGCGAAGAATTTGACCGCTGCCGGTTTTTTGCAGGACGGCATCAGTTTTCAAGCGATGATGAATTCCAAAGGCTTGTTCGGCTATCATCAACAAACCGACATTAATTTCTCCGTAACCGTGCGCACCAACGACGGCACCGGCTCGGGATATGTAACGCGTGATTATAATGATGTGACGAAACTCGATACCGGCGTGGCCTCGCAAATCGCCATCAACAAAGCGGAAATGGCGCGCAATGCTGTTGCCATCGAGCCGGGCAAATACACGGTCATTCTCGAGCCGGCGGCTTCCATTGAATTATTGCAAAACATGATTTTTAATTTCGATGCCCGCCAGGCCGATGAAGGCCGCAGTTTCATGTCCAAAAGTGGCGGCGGCACGAAGCTCGGCGAGAAAATTGTTGATGAACGCGTGACGATCTATTCTGACCCGACACATCCGGAAGTGCCGACCGCTTGCTGGAACGGCGATGGCCGGCCGCAGGAAAAAGTGATGTGGATTGAAAAGGGCGTCGTCAAAAATTTGGCGTTCTCCCGTTTTTGGGCGCAAAAGAAAGGCGTCAAAGCGACGCCATTTCCGGCAAATGGCGTCATGGAAGGCGGCACAACGACGGTACAGGAAATGATTGCCAGCACCACAAAAGGCATTCTCGTTACGCGCCTGTGGTACATCCGCACCGTCGATCCGCAAACGCTACTCTACACCGGCCTGACCCGTGACGGTTTGTATTACGTCGAGAACGGCAAGATCAAGCACGCGATCAAAAACTTTCGCTTCAACGAAAGTCCGATCATCATGCTCAACAATCTCGAAGCCCTCGGCAAGCCGGAACGCATCAATGGCAACCTCATCCCGCCAATGCAGATTCGCGATTTTACCTTCACGAGCCTGTCGGATGCGGTGTAATAAGCCTTGCAAGAAATTGGCCGGCCACCTGAAGTGGCCGGTCAATGCTATTTCAGAATTTATATTTTAACTCGCAATCCATCCACCTCAATGCCTTGACAGAGCCATTTCATTTTCTATAGCGTTTTCGTTGCGGTTCCCTTTTCATTGCAAGCCAACATGACTCGCGCTCAGTTCATTAAAATATCCGCTGGTGCTATGCTCGCTTCATTGGCGCCGTTACGCGCAGCGGTTTTCGAGCGGCGCCGCGCCGATTTCTTTTTTACCCGTTTGCAATATCTCTCCGGGGATTGGGATGTTGATCAGCGTATGCCGTCGAATCTGCTGAACTCATTGATTGAATACACCACTGTCGAAGTGGACACCGCCGAAAAAATTCTGCCGCTCGGCGATAAAGAAGTTTTGCATGCGCCGTTTTGCTACCTCTCCGGCCACAAGCTGGTGCAATTTACCAACAAAGAACGCGACAACTTCGAGGCGTACGTGCGCAACGGCGGCTTTGTTTTTGTGGATGATTGCAACCACGATATTGACGGACTCTTCGCGCGCTCGTTTGAGGCGCAAATGACCGCCATCTTCGGGCCGGCCGCGCTCCAAAAAATTCCCAACACTCACGAAGTGTACCGTTCTTTTTTTGAATTCAACGACGGCCCGCCCACAACGTCAATTGAGCTGAATGGCTGGGGTGATGATCTCGTCCACGATTACCTCAAGGCCCTCGAGATCAACGGGCGCCTCGCCGTGCTGTACAGCAACAAAGATTACGGCTGCGAATGGGATTATGATTTTCGCAACAAACGCTGGCTGGCGGAAGATAACACGAAATTTGCCGTCAACCTCGTGATGTATGCGATGACGGCGTGAATACAACGCAACTGGACGCTGTCATCGCGAGAAGCGCTTTTGGCGGCGAAGCGATCCCTAAATTGTCACTGGGCCGCTTCGCCTCCGGCCGTAGGCTGAAAAACGCTCGCGGTGATAATTCCTTCAAGCAACTTAACGGAACCTGCGGCTGCTTTTAAAAACAATGCAAAACCACTAAACCATGAAAAAAAACCTTATTGCCACGGCGCTATTGATTTTACATTTTAACGTCACTGCCCAGGCGCAAACGACAACAGAAAATCAATACAACCTCAAGGTGTTTGCAGATTCCATCTCGCACGGCGCACAATCGAATTATGAAAAAGCCGAGAAAGTCGTGCGTTGGTTGGCGAATAATTTTGATTGGACGGCCACGGATTATAAAAAACGAACGGTAGAAGAAATCATCGCGCGTCGGGGCGGCAACTGCAACGAATTGGCAATGGTGACGATGGCTTTACTGAAAGAGTTGAATCTCCAAATGCGCAAGATACGAGAGATCAACATTCACAAAGAAAGCGCCAGACGGCGGACGGATGCGCAACAGAAAGTTCTTGAAAAAGGGAACCGCATGTCCGTTTTTGGCAAAAGGCATAACGATCATGTTTGGATTGAAATTTATGATGACAAATCCGGCGCCTGGATACCTGCCGATCCGTCGTTGGGCGTGATCGGCGAGCAACAATGGCTAGAATCGCGCGCCGGCTTTGACAAACGTTTCACGATGAACCCGATCTCAGAAGATATGATTGTGCCCATCGCGATTTTTGCCACGGATGAAAAGGGCACGCTCATGGAAAATCGCACGCAGCATTATGTCGTTGACGGTCTAAATCGCATTTATGAAAACAAACTCGCCAATTTTAAAAGCTGGGAAAAATGGAAAAGCGCAATTCATGCGCTTGAAGAAAAATGTTGGGGCGCTTTTCGCGGCGAGGTCAATTTGCATGATTATGAAAACCAAATCGAGGCGCTGGCCGCTGTCTACAACGATCTAAAAATGGAATATCAAGCCTCGCAACCGGGTAAATCTCATTAAAAATTTTGAATTCGCGTGGAAATAACTGAAGCCTCTGTTCAAGAACTTTTAAATAAACTCGCGCTGCTGCAACAAGAGATCAAGAAAGTCATCATCGGCCAGCAGCAGACGATTGAAGAGTTGCTCATCGCTTTCGTTGCCGGCGGGCATTGCTTGCTTGAAGGCGTGCCCGGCCTGGCGAAAACATTGATGATTCGCACGCTGGCGGATGCCGTGCATCTCAATTTTCGGCGCATCCAATTCACGCCCGACCTTATGCCGACCGACATCATCGGCACCGAGATTCTCGAAGAAGAGCATGCCACCGGCAAACGTTTTTTCAAGTTCAATCGCGGCCCGATTTTCTCAAACATCGTTTTAGCCGACGAAATCAATCGCACGCCGCCGAAAACGCAATCGGCGCTGCTGGAAGCAATGCAGGAATACGCCGTCACCCACGGCGGCTCGACGTATAAATTAGAGCGCCCCTTCTTCGTGCTCGCAACGCAAAACCCCATCGAACAAGCCGGCACCTATCCTTTGCCAGAAGCGCAGTTGGATCGTTTCCTCCTTTATATTACGATTGGCTATCCGGCCGAGCAGGAAGAGTATAATATCCTCGCGGCAACGACGACGAATAAATTCGCACAAGTGCAGCCGCTTGTTACGGCGCAGGATATTCGCAATGCCCAAACGCTCGTTCGCGAAGTTAGCATGAATGCCGATTTGCTGGATTATGTGAATCGTTTGGTGCGCGCCACGCGTCCGGCGGAAAGCGCGATTGATTATGTAAAACAATGGGTGCGCTGGGGCGCCGGGCCGCGCGCCGGGCAAGCGATTATTTTAACCGCGAAAGCGCGCGCTTTGCTCAATGGCCGGTTTGCGGTGACACTGGCCGATCTCAAAACCATGGCGCCGTCCGCGTTGCGCCATCGAATCTTGATTAATTTTAAAGGCGAAGCCGAGCGGATTACTTCGGATGACGTCACACGCGAGTTGCTGAAACAAATTCCCAATCCTAAAAGCCCGTTGGAACGTTGAGAATCCTTTTTTGAACACGGATAACGCGGATGACGCGGATTCGCACTGATAAAAATCCGCACCTGCCCAGCCGTAGGTCAGAGTAAATCTATCCAATCCGCGTTCAATGCTTTTGATCTTATGCCCGTTTCATCTTATCGCTTCATTGACCCGCACATTCTTGCTGCAATCTCCGACCTGCATTTGCTCGCGAAAACCGTCGTCGAGGGTTTCATGCTCGGCGCGAACCAGAGTCCGCGGCCGGGCGTCGGGCTGGAATTCAATCAATATCGCAGCTACCAGCCAGGCGATGACCTGCGTTTGGTCGATTGGAAAATGTACGCCCGCTCGGATCGTTATTACGTGCGGGAAGCGGATATCGAAACGAGCATCACCGTGCGGTTCATTCTTGACGCCAGCGCCTCAATGGCGCACGAGGATAGCGGCATAGTGAAATTCGATTACGCCCGTTTCTTGGTTGCGGCCCTGGGCTATCTCGCGCACCTGCAGGGCGAGGCTGTCGGACTTGAACTCATCACCGATGCCGCCGTTACGCATTTGCCGCCGCAACGTGATCATCAGCAATTGCATCGCTTTTTGCATGAATTGGAGCGCGCCCGCCCCCAAGGCGTTTGGCCAGATTGGAAAAAGCTGGAAGGCATTTTCACCGCAACGCAAAAGCGCGAGCTGATCGTTTTTGTCAGCGACTTGCACGAGCAGCGCGATGAAATCTTCGCCGCCTTATCGAAATTAAGTGCACTGCGCAACGAAGTTTTATTTTTTCATTTGCTGGGGCGCAATGAAATTGATTTTAATTATGACGGGTTTTTGACTTTTGAAGATTTGGAATCCGGTCAGGCCGTGCAAGTCGACGCGAGCCGCGCGCGAACGGCGTATCTCGAACAGATGCAACAAAAGCTGCGCCGTTTAAAACAAATTGTGCACGATGAAAATATCAATTATGCTTTGTTTACCCTCGACCAACCGCTGGATTTCGCGCTGCGGCAGTATTTGACGCACCGCATGAAACTTGCGTAAAACGATTGCCGTCGGGCGCGGAGAACACTGTCATCCCGCCGGGAACTTGTTCGTCGGCAAGCCTCGTCTTGGATTGGAACAGGATGCCTACGGCATGACAGACTCACACAATGTCATCCCGCAGGGAACTGGTTAATATCGAGCATCGCGCTTGAGAGGAACAGGATAGTTGTTCCTTGAGAACTTGCCCGATATTTTTTCGTTGCGGTTCCCTTGTCGTTGCCATAACTTAAAAACATGATCCAATTCCTCGCCCCTCTCGGCCTGCTCGCCTTATTCGCTTTAGTTGCGCCGATAGCCATTCATCTCTTGAGCCGCAAGCCGGGCAAAACCGTCAAAGTCGGCAGCCTGCAATTTCTCGAAGCGACGGAGAGCCGGCAGTTGCGCAGCCTCAAACTCACCGATGTGCCGTTGCTGCTGTTGCGCACGGCGCTGCTGGCCATGCTGGCGCTGCTTTTGGCGCAACCGCTTTGGAAAAAATCAAGCCGACCAACCGAATCTCAAACTCACGGTTGGGTTTTAATCGCGCCGGAAATTCTTCGCGGCACGCCAGCCGCCCCAATCACTCAACTTGTCGATTCCTTATCAGCCGCGGGAAATGCGCTGCATCTTCTTGCGCCTGACTTTCCGGCGGTGCAAGCGCTTTCAGAAAAAATTCTGCGCGATTCGGATTCCGCCCAGCGCTATTGGTCCCTGCTTCGCGAACTCGACCTGCAACTGCCGGCCGGGGCGCCGCTGTGGATTTTCGCGCCGGATCGCCTTGCGTTCTTTCACGGCGAGCGCCCAACTTTGCAGCGCACGACACATTGGTTTGGCGTCTCGATTCCACCTGAAAACCACGATAGTCCTTCTACAGTTTCAAGCGATTCCACTTCGGCGCTGATTCTGTACGATGCCAACCATGAAGAAGACGCGAGGTACATTCAAACAGCTTTGGAGGCTGTTATAGAATTTGGCGGGTTGCCGATTGAGACCCAATCACATTTTATTCGTGAGAATTTTGCAGTTGCCAAAAATACAAAATGGCTGTTCTGGCTGGCGGCGCAACCGGTTTCAAAGATTTTGTTGCAACAAATCGAATCCGGCCTTTGTCTCATTAGCGATGCCGGCGCTGCAGAATATGAGCGTGTTGACAGCCGAATAATTATGGCGGATCAGCGCATGGAAATTTTTCCGCGTTTGCAACAGCGCGTCGCCGCGGCGAATAACGGCGTGACATTGTGGACGGACGGTTTCGGTGCGCCGCTGCTCGAAGGCGAGCGCCTCGGCAAGGGTTGGCACTATCGTTTTCACAGCCGCTTTCATCCGGCATGGAACGATCTGGTTTTGAGCGCGGCTTTTCCGCAATGGTTGCACACGCTTTTGAATTTACCCGAAACTATCCCAGATCAGCGCCGCATCAGTGTCGCGCAGTCTCGTCCCAATATTCGAGCTGTTGCAACCTCGCAAACGCTGCCATTCACCACCACGAGCCTGCATATCCCATTTTGGATGCTGGCCGTAATTTTATTTGCCGTGGAACGGTGGCTGGCAGGAAAGACGAAGCGCTCATAGAAGCCTCGTTCGTAGTTGCCCCTTCAGGGGTTGAACATGGTGAAAAAGAAAATGCCCGAAGGCATTACTACAAACCAATATGACATCAGAGCAAGCCAAACAACTTCTCGAATCCTTGACGCAAGCATGGCGGCGAACAATTTACGCCGGTTATGCTTTGCGGGCAAGCGGCTGGTCTTTGCTTGCAACGACCAGTTTTTTCATCTTGGTGCAACCGTCATGGCCTGGCGTTATTGCATTTGCCGGCTTGGTTTGGGCCGCAAGTTTTCTCGTTTTAATTTTCCTCAACAGAAAAAAAACTGTCGAGACCGCGCTGATTGCGAGCCATCTCAATCGCGTGCTGCCGCAATTGGAAGAGAGCTGCGAGCTATTGCTGAGGCCGGAAGCGGAATCAACCGTTTTAGAAAATTTTCAACGCCAGCGCTTGCTCGCAGCGTTAGACGAGCAAGCGGTGCGCTTGTCGTTGCCGCGCCATACCTTGCATGCGGCATGGACTTTTCTCGGGATCGCCGCCGCGTTATCCCTACTGCGTTTTATGATCGTGCCGCTATTTTCGTCGAATATGAAACCAACTCCCGGGATATTGCTGCAATCGAATCACGCCGCCAACGGGCAAGCCCGCAAAACGCCACTGCAAATTGAAGCGGCGCATATTGCAATTTCACCGCCGGAATACACGGGCAAACCGCGGCGCCTGCAGGACAAGCTGGAATTGAGCATTGAAGAAGGTGCACAGGTCAGTTGGGAATTCTCCGTCACTGAAAGCCTGGCGACCGGCATGTTGATAATGAGTGAAACCGATACACTAACTATGCAGTCGGCCTCGGCGTTGAGGTACACGGCACAAACGCGCCTTCACGAAAGCGGCTTTTATTATTTGCTTCTCCATGACCTCACTGGCAACGAATTGCGCTCGGATTATTATAAAATTGAAGTCAGCAAAGACGAGCCGCCAGCCATCACCATCATCACCCCGCAACCGCGCACCGAAATTACGCCGGCGCAAACCGCAGTAATAAACTTGCAAGCGCTTGCTGATGATGATTACGCGCTCACCGATGCCCAAATCATCGCGACACTCGCGCGCGGCTCCGGTGAGTCGGTTAAATTTCGCGAAGACACCTTGGCTTTCAGTTCGGTTCAAAAAGTCTCCTCGCGACGTTGGGATTTGCGCGAGAGTTTGGATTTAAAAAAACTCGGCATGGCGCCGGGAGATGAGTTGTATTTTTTTGTTGAAGCTCGCGATAATCGCCGCCCCCAAAACCAGCGCAGCCGTTCCGAAATCTTTTTTATAAATTTAACAGATACCGCCCGGATTGAAATCGCAGCCAGCACCGGGCTGGCGATCAATCCGTTGCCGGAATATTTTCGCAGCCAGCGGCAGATCATCATCGACACCGAAAAACTCCTCACCGAGAAAGCGCAAATCAGCGCCACGGATTTTAAGAACCGCAGCAATAATATCGGCATCGATCAACAGGCGTTGCGCCTGCGTTACGGTGAATTTTTAGGCGAAGAATCCAACAGCGGCATTAATCGAAATGTGGAATACGGCAGCGCAGAAGAGCATGAAGAACATGAGAAACCCGGCCGGCCGCGCACGGAAAAAGATAATTCCACGATCATGAGCGTCGTCGAGCAATTCATGCACGATCACGACGCCGAGGAAAATGCCACGAAACTCGCGCGCTCGGTGAAAGATATGCTGCGGCAGGCGCTGGCGGAAATGTGGGAGGCGGAACTGCATTTGCGCACGCACCGGCCGGAGGCCGCGCTGCCATACGAATATCGCGCGCTGAAGCTGCTCAAAGAAGTGCAACAACACTCGCGCGTTTACGTGCAGCGCGTCGGCTTTGAACCCACGCCGATCAAGGTTGACGAGAAAAGATTGAGCGGCGATCTCACCAAAATTTTTCATCGCCGCGCGCAAAAAGACTTTTCCGCGAATCCGACGTTGCCCAATGTGCGGCTGGCGCTGCCGCTTTTGCAGAAATTGGAATCGGTGAACGCGAATGAGATAAAAATTTTAGAACGCGCCGGCCATGATTTGGCGCGGGCCGCGTTGGAGCAGCCGGGGCGTTATCTAAAAGCCTTGCAAGATTTACGCACATTGCTTCGCGGCCTCAATACGCCAAAGGATATTTGTCGCGGCTGTGTATCGACGGTTGAACAAGCCTTTTGGAATATTCTTCCCGCCGAAAAACCGTTACCGGCTCGACTGCGGACCTCGGACCTCGGACTTTCCCGACTGTACTTCCAAAAAATGGGCGCGGCAAGATGAACTGGGGCGCTTGGGTGATTCCTGTCAGTTCGCATGTTTTTTGGGGAAGTCTTGCGCTGGCTTTTCTGGTGCTCTGGGGTACGAGCTATTTAGAAATTCGGCGCGTCAATCGCAAACGACTCGTCTGGCGGCTCATCGCAAATGGCGCTGCTACTCTCTCCCTTTTGGCAATGGCGTTGCAACCGCAATGGTTGTCAACGCCGCCGGCAATTTCCGCTTTATTAATTACCCCGGGTACAGACCGACAAGTTGTAAAATCACTCGCCGATTCGCTGCCCACCGCATCCCAAGTCCTCGTGCTGGAAGCAAATGCGCCAAATCAATGGAAAGCACATTTTCCAAATTTCCAAATCGTCCCGGATGCGGCGTATCTCAAGCGCCATTATCCAGAAATAAATTTCTTGCACATCGCGGGACACGGCTTGCACGAATATGATTGGGCTGAATTGGATTCGATGCAAATCCAGCCGCATTTCTCGCCGCTGCCGCTCGGAATTAAACATCTCTACTGGCCGCGCGAACTTGTGGCCGGGCAAACGCTGCACGTGCAAGGCGCGCTGGCGGGATTGAATAACTTGCATGCGCAACTTTATCTCGTCGATCCGGGCGGCGGCAGCGATTCCGTCAAGATCAGTGGAACAAACGAGGCGCAGTTTAAACTCGCCTTGACGCCGCCGGGAGATGGAAAATTTTTATATGCGCTTCAGTTTAAAGGCTCGGATGGAAAAATTTTGCTGCAAGAACCGCTTGCGGTTGTGGTCACGAAACCGCAACCGCTCAAAATATTGGCGCTCACCGGCACGGCCAGTTTCGAAACGAAATATCTAAAAAGCTGGGCCAGCCAAAATCAAAACGGGCTGGCGCTGCGCTCGGCCATCAGCCGCGAGCGCTATCGCTTTGAATTTCTCAATCGTCCGTCAAGTGATTTGAGTCGCGTCACCGCAAGTTTGTTGCGTCAATTCGATCTGATTTTGCTCGACGGCAAAACCCTGCGCGTCCTCAACGCCACGGAGCGCCAGGTGTTACGCACCGCCGTGGCGCAAGAAGGACTCGGCGTTTTGATCCTGCCGGATGAAACGGTTTTTGAAAAAAACGCGCCTAATGACTTTTTTCTCAATTTTGCGTTTGAAGCCTTTCCCGATCTCGAGCAACGCACGGTTAAACCGCGTTGGCCGGAGCAACAGCATTTTGACATGACGGCGATTCCGGCCGAGCCGTTTGCGATCAAACCGGCTTGGGGCATGCAGCCGCTCATTGCAGATGAGATGGAACGCTGGTTGGCTGCTTGCTATCATCGCGGCATCGGCCTGCTTGGCTTGAGCTTAATTCGCGATTCATATCGCTGGGTTTTGGAGGGAAATCCCCAATTGCACGCGGCCTATTGGTCGCATTTGCTTTCCGCGCTGGCGCGAAAAGATTACGGCAAAGATCGCTGGAATCTTCCGGCGGCCAAGCCCGTCATCATCGATCAGCCGCTCGAATTAACCGTCGAAACTGAGGCGCCGTCGCCGCTTGGTATTGTGACCGCCGAATCAAGCGCAGCGGATTCCATTTATTTGCAGCAAGACGCGCAGGAGTCGCGGCGCTGGCGCGCGACATTTTGGCCACGGCAGGCTGGGTGGCATCAAGTCGCTCTTATCGGCGGTGAACCGCGCTGGTTTTATGTTTACGAAAAAACGAATTGGCAAACGTGGCAAGCCGCGCAAAAAATTAATGCGACTCAGCAACATGCCGCGCGTTACCCCAATTTACCGGCGCAACGTCGAGAGATAATCTCTCGACGCGCGCAGCCGATTTCATTGTTTTGGTTTTTCGTGATTTTTTTGTTGAGCAGCGGTTATTTGTGGGTCGAGAGAAAAACATGGTAACCATATAAACAAAACCAAGTTGCTTATTTAAAGACCCTTTTGTATATTAAAAGGATTGAATCTCGAATCAATGACTAATGGAAAAAACTGAATTAGTAAAATTTTTGGCTGGATTCAGCAGCGGAAGATTTGGCTGTCTGTGAATCCCTATTTGAAAGAAAGCACTACGATTGGTGCCTTTTTATTGGTCATTTGATTCTCGAAAAAACACTCAAGGCCCTCTGGATTCGCGACCATCATCCAGAGCTGCATCCGCGCACTCACAATCTCGCCAAACTTGCCGAAGGTGTTCCGCTCGCCCTGACGGAAGATCAAACAATTTATCTGGTCAAAGTAAACGATTTTTATTTGCGTGGCCGCTATCCGGACGAGAAAAAAAGAATTTTATAAAGTCTGCACGCCAGAGTTTGCGCGTGAAAATTTTGACGCCCTCAAAGAGTTTTACCAATGGCTCCTGAAAAAATTTTAAGTCACGCCAAGAGATTTATTGAACCCCTCCGCCAGCAAGGGATGCCGGTGGAAGCGGCGTATCTTTTTGGTTCTTGGGCAAGGGGAGGCGCAACCGAGTGGAGCGATATAGATCTGGCCATTGTTTCCCCGGCTTTTGAGGGCACCAAGTTTTACGATCGTCGCAAATTGGATCGCGCCGTTGTCGCCGTTAATACCGCTATCGAAGCTCACCCCTACCGTCCCCAGGATTTTACTGCCAGCAATCCTTTTGTCCGCGAAATTATACAAACGGGCATTCGTATCGTTTGAACGCCGCCGACCAGCAACATGCCGCGCGGTACCCCAATTTACCGGCGCAAAGAAGAGTAACTATCACTCTTTTGCAAGGCCGAATTCACTTTTTTGGTTTTCCCGCCGTTTTTCTGAAAAGTTGTGTTTTCTTATGGATAGAAAGGAAACTGTGATTTTACTCATACGATAGAATTCCCGGTGAAGAAATTAAACCGCTCATATTTTAAAAAATGCTTGCTTTCAAAAATTTTTCCTTATTTATTTAGCAAGGAAATTCCCGATAAATACAGTTAACAGCTTGACAGAGCGAGAGATCAACCGTTGGCATTTCAATACATGCTCATTACTTCGAAGCGAAAATCGTTAAAGTATTCTGTTTTATCGACAGTTATCTACGGGTGAGAATTTATTTTCTGTCGCCGAATACAAGTTAGGTAAATTAGAAATCGAGTTGTAATATGGCCACGAAGAATTTTCATAGCACTCGATCTCAAATAAAATTTCCCGATAGTTAGTTTGAGTGTAACATTTAGGGTAAATTGATGATGTCTGAGACAAAAGCTTTTTTTCATTGGGTATGGGATCAAATAGACCCATTGGCTGCACTATTAATTGCATTGGTTTGTAGTATACTGGGTCTAGTTAATATCGCAAATATGTCACTGCTTATCCCTGCGATACTAACTACATTGACTATTATTGCTTTTACTTTGATTCGCGAACGAAGTGGGCGTGAATTACTTCGAAAAAAACTTGATGATCTGATTGTCAAGTTCGATTCTCCGACGGCTGATACCATTTTCAGCACAAGGACTTCTGAAATCAAAGTGATCCAAGATGCAGATCAAGAAATACTAATCATCCAAGAAACAGGAACGCTTCTAATTGAAACAAACAAAAACCAACTAGTATCTTTATTGAGTAGAGGAAAGCGTTTAAGAATGCTACTAGCGTCAACTATGGATGTAACTACTCGTATAATCGCCTTTCGTAACGCCAATCTTGATCAGGAAGGTATAATGCAACGCGCGCGGATGTTTCAATATCAAATAGCCGATCTTGTTAACAAAGCTCGGAATAATACAGAACAATTAGAAGTTCGTTTTACGCCGTACCCAATTGACATCACATGCGTGTTCGCTGATCCGCAACATCCAAATGACTTCAAGCGAAAAGCAATTGTGAGATTGGCTGGATTTCAAGTTTCATACGAAGACAAACTAGATATGGTGCTCAATTTTCATACTTCTCCTAATGTTTTCCAGCATTACAATAATCATGCTCAAAAGCTTTTTGAACATTCCTCGAAAATTGTTTTACTTACAGGCGCTCCAAGTTCCGGAAAAACGACTATTTTTAGACGTCTCGTCAATAGTATAGCTGACAATGCGAATATTTTTTATATCTTATCTCCAGTTGTTGTCGATAACGAAGCTCATAAGTCATTTGAAGCTATAACTAGTGACAACAAACAACCGATTAAGTTTGCTGAAAGATTGCCGGATGGCGATTATAGATTAGTTCCTGATGTGTGGGATAAGTTGACCGTACATTTAGAAAAAGCTTTAGAGGCGAAAAAAATTATTATACTTGATGAAATAGGGCCTTTACAGCTTAATGACGACAAATTTAGAGGATTTATCACCAAAATATTTGCTGATCATGATGCTACTATGTTTGCAACACTTGCTTTGGATGACAATAAACATCCCCTTCTGTCACAAGTAAGGCAGCATTATAGATCAACAGTATTGCAACTTTATCCAAAGCAAAATGAGAAAAGGATAGAGGACCTTTTGCTACAAGAATTGCAAGCATCTTTACGAGTAATGAATCTTATATCATCGAAACACTTTGAAGTGTAGAAAAAAAGTATGGACTATCTCAAAAGGTTCATTGGTACAAGCACAATTCTTCATTCTAAAAAGTGGGGATCACTCACCTTTGAGGTTGCTTCATTTTCGCCTGCGATAGATGGGGATTTAGTTATTCATATTGGTAATCCTTTCGAGCAGAAAGAGCCTTTAGTTAGAATCCATTCTGTTTGTGTATTTTCAGAAGTATTTGGCAGTGATATGTGTGATTGTGGTGAGCAACTTCACATTGCTATGGATCGCTTAACTTCTGAAGGTCATGGATTGCTATTTTATCTACGTTTTGAAGCTAGAGGTGTTGGGCTTGCTGCTAAGGTGAAAGCGACTTCTCTTGAAGTTGCGGGTGTGGATACTTACAACTCAAGATTAGATATTGGAGTCTCTCCAGAGGCGAGGGATTTTACACCAATCGGTAAATATTTATTTAGGCATGGAGTGAAACGCGTTAGATTGTTGACAAATAATCCGTTGAAAGTTGATGGTTTGATTAAGGAAGGGATTACGGTAACAAAGGAACCCCTCATAGTATCTAATCCAGGTGAAAAAGTTCGTCAACTTCTTCAAACTAAAGCAAGAATGTTTGGTCATGATTTACCTGAGTATAAGTAGCATACACAAACAATAAGAAGAAATTGCCTAACTTTGCGGCGGCTGCGCTTAGGCCACGAATTTCTTTTGTACTGGATGTGAGTAGCTTTACTTGAATTGACGCCCAGTCGCGCAGCCACTGGTGAACCGCGACGTTATGTGCCACACTCACGAGTTCAGCAGAAGTAGCAGTAGAGCAGTAGAGGAGAACAAAACAAAGGTGGCATCTGCGATGGCAGAGAGCTATCTCTCCGCCATTACAGACGAGTCCCGGCGCAAAGACTGTGAGACTTTGGCCAAGCTGATGACCAAGGCAACAAAACACAAGCCGAAGATGTAGGGAACAAGCATTGTCGGGATCGGCAGCTATCACTACCGGTACGAGAGCGGTCGCGAAGACGATTCTTGTCTGACGGGTTTCTCTTCAATAGTAACTGAAACCCTCGCAACATAATTTCGACAACAGTGCTTTTGAGACAACGTCCCATTCCTGCCCCACTAAATCTTTCCTATTTTCCTCTTGAGTCTCCTCAAATCTTTTGTTAAATTGGGTGCATTCAAATGATCAAGCCATTTACTGAGGAGCAAGCTCTCATGTCAGCAATAGAAACGTCTTCCCAGGTCGAACAACGCGCGCTCGCGCAATCCGGCCAGAGACTGCGCTATGTCCCCACGGAGAAAATCGGCGTCATCGTGGTCGATAATTTCCCGGCGCTCGGCAAATTGGCGGCGCTGCGGTTTATCGAATGGGTGCAAGAGAATCCCGGCGGCGTGGTGTCATTGCCCACCGGCAAAACGCCGGAGCATTTCATTAAATGGGTCAAATATTTTCTGCGCCATTGGGAAGATTCCAAAGCGCGAAACGAGTTGGAAGCCAGTGGCATTGACCCCGCCAATAAGCCCGATATGCAGAGCTTGCACTTCGTGCAGATCGACGAGTTTTATCCGATTCACCCGCAGCAGCAAAACAGCTTTCATTATTATGTCAACATGTATTATTTGCAAAGCTTCGGCTTCGATCCAGCGAAAGCGCTGCTCATCGATTGCAGCAAAATCGGTATGCCGGAGGGAAAAGATTTGGATGACATTTGGCCGGAGAAAGTGGTTGACCTGTCGCTGCGGTTTCGGCACGGCAAAAATTCGCACGAACGTTTGCAAAAGCAGGTGTTGGAAAATGTCGATCAATGGTGCGCCGAATACGAAGAAAAAATTCGCCGACTCGGCGGCATCGGTTTTTTTCTCGGCGGCATCGGCCCGGACGGCCACATCGGTTTCAACGTGCAAGGCTCGGATTTTTATTCGACGACGCGTTTGACGCCGACAAATTATGAAACCCAGGCCGCGGCGGCCACCGACCTCGGCGGCATCGAGGTGTCGCGCCAACGTTTGGTGATCACCATCGGTTTGGCGACGATCACTTACAATCCGAATTGTGCTGCGCTCATTATCGCCGCCGGCGAGGCCAAAGCGCCGATTGTCACCGCGGCGATTCAAGAAGAAAAGCATATCCATCATCCGGCCAGCGTGTTGCACGATTTGCCGAATGCGCGATTTTATATCACGCAGGGGGCCGCCAAATATCTGAATGAGCGCCAGCATGAAATTTTGGTCAAAACGGCAAAGCTCAGCGCCGAGGTGACAGAACGGATCGTGGTCAATTTGGCCGTGGAAAAACGCAAGCGGCTGCACGCGCTCACCGCCGAAGATTTTGCCGGCAACCGGCTGGCAAGCGTGCTGCAAACTAAATTGGCGTTGCCGGTCGAAACCATCACGCAGCAAGTGGAACAGAGCCTGATTCAGAAAATCGAGCGCGGGCGCGAAACCCTATTGGATCAAGTTTTTCTTCATACCGAGCCGCATCATGACGATCTGATGTTGGGTTATTTGCCGTTTATCGTGCGCCACATTCGCGACAAATCCAATCAGCATTTTTTCATCACGCTGACCAGCGGCTTCAATGCGGTGACAAACATGCTGGTGCACAAACTCTTGAAGAATCTGCAAAATTTTCTCGAGCGCGGCATTTTTGACAAGCTGCTGCGCGAAGGTTATTTCAATCCGCATAATGAACAGGGCCGCAATCGCGATGTGTGGCAATATCTCGACGGCATCGCAGCGAACCGCCGGACGATCAAAGAAGAAGGCGAGGCCCGGCGGCTGTTGCGCAACTTGATTTTTATTTTCGAAGACGACAACATTGATAATCTCAAGCCTCGCATCAACGAGCTGATGAATTATTTCGCGACGCAGTATCCCGGCAAAAAAGATCTGCCGCACATTCAGCGGCTCAAGGGCATGATTCGCGAATGGGAAGCGGATTGTTTGTGGGGTTATTTCGGTTTTAATTCGGAGTCGGTGATGCACGCGCGGCTCGGTTTTTACAAAGGCGATATTTTCACCGAGACCCCGACGATCGAGCGCGACGTGCTGCCGATGTTGGAGGTGTTGCGCAAAACCAATCCGAACATCGTCAGCGTTGCGCTGGATCCCGAAGCCAGCGGGCCGGACACGCATTATAAAGTTTTGCAAGTCATGTCAGAGGCGCTCAAACTGTACGAACAAGAGTCGGGGCGCGCGGACATACAAGTTTGGGGCTATCGGAATGTGTGGTATCGTTATCATCCCTCGGAGGCGGACATCATCGTGCCGGTTTCACTCAACATGTTTGCCGTCATGGAGAACTCTTTCATGAACGCCTTCATTTCGCAGAAAGACGCTTCGTTTCCGAGCTACGAGCACGATGGCCCGTTTTTCGAATTGGCGCAAAAAATTCAAGTCGACCAATATCATGTGCTGAAAACCTGCCTCGGCCGCGAATATTTTAATGAGCATCCCAGTCCGTTGATTCGCGCGACGCGCGGCTTGGTTTTTCTGAAACGCCTGACGCTGGCAGAATTTTACGAGCGCTCCCGCGCGTTGCGGCGGAGCACGGAAAATTTGTAATCTGGTTGCTCGTCGGCTGTTAGAAATACTGATTAAATAATTTACCCCTGTGATCGTCATGCCCGGTGAGCGTGATCTCGGGCATCCACACTCATACAAACTGGATTCCCGCCCAAAGTGCGCGGGAACGGCAGGCCTATGCATTGAGCAAGTTATTTAACCGGCGATTTTTAGTCGCTTAATCTCTCGCCAATAACCACCCACCAGCAACCAGCAACAAGCCACCAGAAGCCTTGCTTTTAGACAGAAAATTACCTATATTTTTTAATACGTTTTTCGTTGTTGGTGACGGCATTAAATTAAGAAGAGACTGCCGGAGTGGCGGAATTGGCAGACGCGCAAGACTTAGGATCTTGTGCCGCAAGGCGTAAGGGTTCAAGTCCCTTCTCTGGCACTGGTTGAAGCGCAGAAGGCAGAGCGCAAGGCGCAGAGCATCATGAGCCGAGTGACGCTATGCGCTTTGCGATCTGGGCTGAGCAAGTGAAACAAACGCATAACACAAAGTACAGGAGCGACATTGGACGTCAAAGTCATTCCGGCCGAGAAATGGAAACGTTACATTGAGGTAACGGTGCCGGCCGCCGAGGTTGAAACCGAATTTAACGACGCGCTGCGCCGTTATCAAAAGCAAGTTCAAATTCAGGGATTTCGCAAAGGCAAAGCCCCGATCCATTTTGTCAAACAAGTTTATGGCGGCGCGATCCGGCAAGAGACCATCGAAGAACTGGTGCCGAAAATTCTCAATGAGACGCGCAAGAAAAACGATCTCAAAGTTATCGGCGCCACGGATGTGGAAAAAGTGAATTACGACGAGAAGGAGGGCTTGAATTTTCGCGCCGTCGTCGAGGTCGCGCCGGAAATCGAACTGCGCCAATACAAAGACCTGGAATTTGAAAAAACGCTTTATGATATAACCGACGAAGATCTCGAAGAGACCATCGAAGGTTTGCGGGAACAGCGCGCGACGTTTCGCGTTCTCCATGAGGCGGCGTTGCAAGAGGGCAATCTCGTGCTCGTCGATTTGCAAAAAATCGACGCCACCGGGGTGGCAATGATTGGCGACAAATACGATAATCAGCGTTTGTTAATTTCCGGGGAAGATGAATTTACCCGGCCGCTGATCGGCGCGAAGGTGGGAGACACGCGCCGCACGAGTTTTACCGAACGGAAGCCGGACGGCAAAATGGCGGAGCAACCCACCTATTACCAGGCCCATATCAAAGAAATTACCGAAAAAATTTTGCCGCCGGTGGACGAGGCGTTTGCCGCGGAATATAAATTTCCCTCGGTTGCAGAATTCAAAAACGACGTGCGCGAACATTTGCTCAAGCGCGCGGCCCAGCGCACGCGCGAGGGCTTGCAGCGCGAGATCGTCGATGAGTTGTTAAAGGTCAACGCATTTGAGTTGCCGGAAAAGATGGCCGAAGAATATGCCGAGAAATTTTTTGAAAGCGTCAAATCCCAATTCGGCAACCTGCCGCCGGAGACGATCAAAAGCGAATCGCGCGCCGCGGCTTTCCGCCGTTTGCGCTGGGAATTTCTGCGGGCCCGCATTATCGCCGCGGAGAATATCACG
>CAYUVM010000016.1:0-20579 GCA_964447935.1 uncultured Cytophagia bacterium
CGCACATTGCGGCGTCCTCCCATTTGCTGCAGCTCGCCTATCGCAGTCAATTCGATACGTTACGAATCGACGAGATGACGCCGCAACAATTTTTGGCGCGGCTGGGCGAATATCGCGGGCGCGAGAAGCAACGCGGCCAGACGCTGGTCGGCCCGCATCGGGACGATTTGGAATTGAGCATCAACGGCGCGGATTTGCGCCGCTACGGCTCGCGCGGCGAGCATAAATCCGCGATTATGGCGCTGAAAATGCTGGAGACGGAATATCTCAAAAAAAAGTTAAACACCGCGCCGATTATTTTGCTGGACGATTTAATTTCTGAGTTGGATGAAACGCGGGCGCGGCAATGCGTCCAATTTTTTGCCGGGCGCGGCCAGCTTTTTATTTCGGCGGTGTCGTACCGCACGAATGATTTTTTGCAAAACGTGGCAAAATTTCAAGTGCACGCGGGAAACATCACGGCGGAGGCTTGAGCGATGTCGAAGCGGCCACGTTCGGTTGGCGACGTGCTGGGGGAGTTGCTGCATCAATATGGCTTGATGGAGCGGGTGAAAGAATTTGACGCGATCAATTGCTGGGCGGAAGTAGCGGGCGAGCAGATCGCCAGCCACACCAAGGCCCGCGACGTGCGCGACGGCGCGCTCATTATCGAAGTGGAAAACAGCGCATGGCGGAACGAGCTTTATTATCTCAAAGCGGAGCTTATCGAGCAAATCAATAAAAAAATAGGAAAAAAAGTGATTCACGACATTACGATGGTTTAAAAAATATTGGTGCGCGTATGGCGACGAAAGCTAAATCCAAACCTGCGGCAAAAAGCCCCAGAGATAAAAAAGAAAAAGTTGTGGCCAAGAAGGCCAATGGCAAATTGCCGGCTAAAAAAACGGCCACTGTTGATAAAGTTCTTCCACCCCCAACGCCAGGCAAAACGGCGGCTCAAAAAGTGGATGCAAAGGAGAAGACACCCGTGGTAGAAGTCAAAGAAGAAGTGCGCAACAAGGCTGTGTCCGAAAATGGCAAAGAGCAAAAGAATGGCAACGCCGCCATTTCCAAAGAAGAAGCGGTTAAACAATATGATGCCGGCACGATCACGGTGCTCGAAGGCCTCGATCCGGTGCGCAAGCGGCCGGCGATGTACATTGGCGACATCTCGACGCGCGGCTATCACCATCTCGTCAATGAAGTGGTGGACAACGCCATCGATGAAGCGCTCGGCGGTTTTTGCGATAAAATCGAGGTGACGATCAACAAAGACGGCAGTGTGACGGTGGAAGATAACGGCCGCGGTATTCCAGTGGATATTCATCCGGTGGTGAAACGTCCGGCGCTGGAAGTGGTGATGACCAAGCTGCACGCCGGCGGCAAGTTTGATAAAAAATCCTACAAAGTTTCCGGCGGCTTGCACGGCGTCGGCGTTTCGGTCGTGAATGCGCTTTCCGAATGGCTCGTGGTCGAAGTCGGGCGTGACGGCAATGTTTATATGCAGAAATATGCGCGCGGTACTCCCGTACATGACGTCAAAACCATCGGCAAACGCAAAGGCACCGGCACGAAAGTCACGTTTTTTCCCGATCACGAAATTTTCGGCAAGCAGAAATTTAATTTTGATACACTGGTCGAGCGCTTGCGGGAGCTGGCGTTTCTCAATAAAGATTTGAAGATTAATATTCTCGATGAGCGCAACGGCAAGGAAGAAAAGTTTCAATACAAAGGCGGTATCGTCGAGTTCGTGCAATATATCGACGAAGCGCGTGAAGCGATCATGAAGAAGCCGATTTATATTTCCGGCGAGCGCGACGACGTGCCGGTCGAACTGGCGCTGCAATATAACGATGGTTACAACGACAATATTTTTACCTATGTCAACGACATTCATACCATCGAAGGCGGCTCGCATCTCGTCGGTTTCAAAGCGGCGTTGACGAAGACGATCAATACCTACGCGACGAAAAATAATCTCATCAAAGAGAAGGACGAGATTCAGCTCACCGGTGATGACGTGCGCGAAGGCTTGACCGCAGTGTTGAGCATCAAAGTCGCGGAGCCGCAGTTTGAAGGCCAGACCAAAACCAAGCTCGGCAACAGCGAAGTGCGCGGCATCGTCGAATCGATTATCGGCGAAGGCTTGAGCGCGCATTTTGAAGAGAACCCGCCGGTCGCGCGCAAAGTGATCGAGAAGTGTTTGCTCGCCGCGCGCTCGCGCGAAGCGGCCCGCAAAGCGAAAGAGCTGACACGGCGCAAATCCGGCATCGACGGCGCGGGCCTTCCCGGCAAGCTGGCGGATTGCAGCATCACCGATCCCGAGCATTGCGAAGTTTATATTGTTGAGGGCGATTCCGCCGGTGGCTCGGCCAAGCAAGGCCGTGATCGCCGCTTTCAAGCGATTCTGCCGATCAAAGGCAAGATTCTCAATGTGGAAAAAGCGCGGCTGGATAAAATTCTCTCCAACGAAGAAATTCGCAACATCGTCACCGCGCTCGGCACCGGCATCGGCGGCGAAGATTTTGACGCGACCAAAATTCGTTACGGCAAAGTCATCATCATGTCCGACGCCGACGTCGACGGCTCGCATATTCGCACGCTGCTGCTGACGTTTTTCTTCCGCTATATGAAGCCGCTGGTCGAGCTGGGTCGCATTTACATCGCACAGCCGCCGCTCTATCGCATTGCGAAAGGCAAGGAAGAATTTTACGCCTACGACGACGATGAGAAAGAATCTTTTCTCAAGCGCTTCGAGAAACCCGAAGGCGTGAACGTGCAACGCTACAAAGGTCTCGGCGAAATGAATCCCGAACAACTCTGGCGCACGACGATGGATCCCGAGCAACGCACGATGCGGCTGGTCACGATTGAAGAAGCGTATCAGGCCGATTTGGTTTTCTCGACGCTGATGGGCGACAAAGTCGAGCCGCGCCGGAAGTTCATCGAGGATAATGCGAAGTATGTGAGGAATTTGGATGTGTAAAGTTTAAAAGAGGTTCAATATGACCAGCATAGCAATGCACAACTATGTACGTCTTGAAGATGCGGTAAATTCGCTCTCGCTTTTAATTCAGAAAGTCATGAACGGTGAAGAAGTGTTTATCACCCAGAACCCAAAAGCCGATTGCAAAGTTAGTGGCCGTTTCCGAGGCGCCAGCGAAATCCAAGAAACTGATTAAAGCAGGAAGCGCAAAAGGCCTCGTTAAAATCGCCGATGACTTTGACGCGCCGCTCGAAGACTTTCGGGAATGCATGCAATAAAATTTTTGATAATACCGCGACGCAGCCATGATGCAATATAAAAACTATCTAGCCCGCGTCGAATTAGATGCCGAAGCGAATATTTTTCATGGTGATGTGATTAATATTCGCGACGTCGTTACTTTTCAGGGTGAATCTATGGGCGAACTTAAGAAAACCTTCGAAGATTCGGTTGAAGAGTATTTGGCTTTTTGCGCCGAGCGCGGCGAAGAGCCGGATAAACCTTTTACCGGACATTTCACCATTCGCCTTTCTCCGGATTAACACAAAAAAAATGTTTTGGCTGCGGAAAAATCCGGCAATAATGTTGATTCATGGATAATCGATGTGCTTGCGCACGCGGTGAGTTAAAGAAGATTATGGATTATCAAATCTCAAAAAGTTTATTAGAAGTTTCTGCTTTTATATCAACCAGCACACTTCTTTGCTTACTTGTTTTTTCATCTTATACCGATTTGATGTATAAAAAGATCTATAATAATGTCACAATTCCCTGTTTTTTAGTAGGTATGGCTTTGTCAATATTTAATAATTTCCCTAATGGATTGTTGAATGTCTTTTTTGCAAGTATGGTTGCTTTTGGATTATTCTTTTTTATGTTTATTTTCGATCTTATGGGGGGAGGAGACGTCAAATTAATTACAGCGACCGGCGCTTTAATCGGTTATCCGTTAATAGTCGAAGCGATTTTTTGGGGAATTATTGTTGGTGGAGTTTATTCTGTATTTTTTTTGATTAGAAAAGGTTATTTGGTGGAAGTTATCAAAAATTTAGTAAGATTTATTTGTAGATTAAATGTTTGGCAAAGAAACATTTTGATGAGGCAACAAAACTATACTAAAATTTCTTTCGGATTATGTTTTTCTATAGGCACTTGCATTGCATTGATATTAAATTGAATTGCGAGTGAAAATATGAAAGCTGATTCAGATATAAGTATTGCCGATACTCAAATCGCAATTGAGTTTCTATTTAAAGATTATGAAATAATTAAGGATTTATATGTTAAAGCAAGCGAGCTTATTCAAAGCATCTTTAATTTTTATTTAACAATAGCGTCAGCGAGTATAGCGGCATTTTTGGTTATTTTTCAGGCTTCCGCCCCACAACTTCCAAATCTTATAATTGCTTTGGGATTTATATTATTTTTGATTGTAGTAGGAACGGTATACCAAACAGCTATCGCTAGTCGATATGCCGAACAAACGCATTATGCAAATGCTATTGAAGAGGTTCGTTCTGTGATTTCCAGAAAGATAGCGGATCAAGAGATTCCAATAATACCAATGTTTGCGGAGAGTAAAGCTTATTCGAGCCCTCGAAATAATAACATATTTTCCAAAATCACACATTGGGAAAACCGATATTATTGGCTGTTTCCAATTGGGATATTCCAATTATTTATGTCTTTGGTCACGAGTATTTCAATTGCGGCTATTTTTTGGTTACCTATTTTTTATTTTCCAGAAAAACAATATTCAATTGCAAGCAACTTTGTAATGTCGGGCATAATTTTTTGGGTTAGTTTGTTTATACAATCCTTTTATGCTCAGGCAGTCGCAAAGCATTATGTTGAGTTGAATAAACTGCAATATATAGCATTTGATAAAACGGTACATTAGAAAAACACTCTATAAATTTAATATTAAGGAGATTTTGTTATGATAAAAAATGTATTTAAAGATGAGTCGGGAGCCGCTATTACTGAATATCTTTTGTTGTTATGCTTGATTGCATTGGCTGCGTTTGCTGTGATTAATACGTTTGGTTCACAAATTGAAGAGCTTTTTATGAAAAGTACGCTAAAGTTACAAAACAAGTTGTCAAACCAATATAAAAAAGATGAGTTTACCAATGAACTTTCAAATTTGTCCGGAGGAATAGCGGGCTGTATACTTTTCGAGAAACAACCGGATTATCAATATTCACTTAGGCTTAATAAGGTTGTTGAAAAAGATAGTGCTGAATATGTAGTTTTTGATATTTTACCTGATGCTACTGGTAAATTTTTTATAATAAAGGTTCCGTTAGATGTCTATAATTTGGAACTATCATCGAGTAGTCACCTGTTTTATAACAAAATTAGTAATGTGAGAATAGCGCCAGATTCTTTAAGCCTTGTTTCTTTTTATTTAATCAATAATAATAATAGAATTATTAACAGACCCTCCACTGTGGTTTGGGGGGAAACCGATAGCACATTAGTAAGCTTGGAGTTGTTTATAAACAAAGGAAATTTTTTTCGTCTAAGATGTTTTTAGGAAAAACAAAACAATTTGAAGTCTAACGAGAGAACATAGAGGCAAGCTGAGAGATTATGGACATCCAACGCGACAGAATTATCCCCGTTTTTATTGAAGAAGAGATGAAAGACTCGTACATCGATTATTCGATGTCGGTCATTGTGGCCCGCGCGCTGCCGGACGTGCGCGACGGCCTCAAACCGGTGCATCGCCGCGTGTTGTACGGCATGCACGAGCTGAATCTTCGTCCGAACTCGGCGTACAAAAAGTCCGCGCGTATTGTCGGCGAGGTGCTCGGCAAGTATCATCCGCATGGCGATCTTGCGGTGTACGACACCATCGTCCGCATGGCGCAGGATTTTTCCCTACGGTATCCGCTCGTCGATGGACAGGGCAATTTCGGCTCGGTGGACGGCGACTCGCCGGCGGCGATGCGTTACACCGAAGTGCGGCTCACGCACATTGCCGAAGAAGTGCTCCGCGATCTCGACAAAGACACCGTGGATTGGAAATCGAATTTCGACGACACGCTGAAAGAGCCGGCGGTGATGCCGACGGTGTTGCCGAATCTGCTGATCAACGGCTCTTCCGGCATCGCGGTCGGCATGGCAACGAATATTCCGCCGCACAATTTGACCGAAGTGATCGAAGGCTTGCTGGCGCTGATCAAAGACCCCGAGATCAAAATTGAAAAGCTGATGAAGATCATCAAAGGGCCGGATTTCCCGACCGCCGGAATTATTTACGGCGTCGAGGGCATCGATGAAGCGTATCGCAGCGGGCGTGGCCGCATCGTCGTGCGGGCGCGCGCCAAGATTGAAGAAGTGCGCGGCGGCCGGCAGAATATCATTATCACCGAGTTGCCGTATCAAGTCAATAAGGCGACGCTGCACGAGAAAATTGAAACACTCTCGCAGGAGAAGAAAATCGAGGGCATTCGGACGGCGCGCGATGAAAGCGATCGCGATGGCATGCGTCTGGTCCTCGAGCTGAAGACGGATGTCAATCCGGAAATCGTGCTGAACAATCTCTACAAGCACACGCAGATGCAGGAGACGTTCGGCGTCATCATGCTGGCGCTCGTCGATGGCCAGCCGAAAGTGCTGAACCTCAAACAGATTCTCCAACACTTCGTGGATTTCCGCCACGAAGTCGTGGTGCGGCGCCTCAAGTTCGATCTCGACAAAGCCGAAAAGCGCGCGCACATTTTGGAAGGCTTGCGCATCTGCATCAACAACATCGACGAAATCGTCACGATCATCAAAAAGTCGAAAGACCCGCACGTCGCGAAAGAGGCGTTGATGAAGCGCTTCAAGCTTTCGGAGATTCAAGCGCAGGCGATTCTCGATATGCGGTTGCAGCGCCTCACCGGTCTCGAGCGCGACAAGATCGAAGCCGAATACAAAGAAGTGATGGCCGAGATCAAGCGCCTCAAAGAGTTGTTGGCGAGCAAGCCGAAGCGCATGGAGTTGATCGCCGGCGAATTGTTGCAGCTCAAAGAAAAATTCGGCGACGAGCGCCGCACCGAGATCGTCGCGAAAACCGGCGAGTTCTCGGTCGAAGACATGATCGCCGAAGAAGACATGGTGATCACGATTTCGCACAGCGGTTTCATCAAGCGCTTTCCGGTGTCGGGCTATCGACGCCAAACCCGTGGCGGCCGCGGCGCCACCGGCGCAACGGCGAAAGAAGACGATTTTCTCGAGCATCTTTTCATCGCCGGCACGCATGATTACGTGCTCTTTTTCACGGACAAAGGCCGTTGCCATTGGATCAAAGTGTACGACATTCCGCAGGCCGGCAAAGGCTCGAAAGGCCGCGCGATTGTGAATATGCTCACGCTGGAGCAGAACGAGAAGGTCGCGGCGTATGTCGCGGTGAAGGAATTTGACGAGAAGCATTTCGTCGCGTTCGCCACCAAGCAGGGTGTCATCAAGAAAACGGCGTTGACCGAATTCAGCAATCCGCGCAAGGGCGGCATCAACGCAATCACGATTGACGATAAGGACGCGCTGATCGAGGCAAAGATCACCGACGGCACCGCGGATATCATGCTCGGCACGGAGCAGGGGCAGGCGATTCGTTTCCATGAAAGCGAAGTGCGCGAGATGGGCCGCACTGCCGGCGGCGTCAAAGGGATCGATCTCGAAAAAGGCGACGCCGTCGTCGGCATGGTGATGCTCAAGCGCGACGCTTCGATTCTGGTGGTGAGTGAGCATGGCTATGGCAAACGCAGCGAGCTGCGCGATTACAAAGTGCAGCATCGGGGCGGCTCCGGCTTGATCACCATGAAGGCTACGGATAAAACCGGCAAGATGATCAGCATCATGGAAGTGGTGGACGACGACGATTTGATGATCATCACGAGCAAAGGCGTGGTGATTCGCCAGAATGTGCGTGACATCAAAGTCATCAGCCGCAACACTTCCGGCGTGCGCCTGATCAAGCTGGACAAAGATGACAGCATCGGCGACGTGGCGCGCGTGATTCCGGAAGACGAAGAAGCGCCCGAATAATTTTTGGTTTTTATACGCAGGAATGGCACGGATGCAACGGATTTGCACGTATTGGTAGTTGTGTAAATCGGTTCGCCGTGCCATTTTTTGTTTGGTGCAATTGAACTCACGCTGAGAAGCGAGTGATAAAATGAGTTTTTTGCACGCGGTTAAAAATTATTAACCCGATTCGTTCACTGAATTAAACCACGAAGTCACCAAGACACCAAGAAAATAAACTCACCGGTTTAGAGGTTATAAAATTCTGTTTGCCGAGTCATAGCATGATCTTTTGGCGCCACGTCAATTTGATCAAAGCTTTGTGCCTTCGTGCCTTAGTGGTTTATGAATGATTCCGGTAAGTTGTTTTGATTTCGATTATTTTGACTTTTTTAATTTATGCGCGACGAACTTATAGCCCCTGAATTTCCGGTGCCGAAAACGGATGCAGCGCCGAATGCAGCAGGCCGCGAGCATTGGGAACAGGAAAAAGAAAAATTGACGCTGGCGCTGGCCGAACGCCTTTTGCGCGGGCGCGACAGCGTGGCTTTTGCGGAGCTGAAAAAGGCGCCGATTTTTCTTGAGCGTGGAATCAGGAAAGTCGGAGAAGTGGTGCTGGCGCTACTGCGGCAACAGGCGCGGCAAATTATCCGGCAGGAAAAGCCGTTGGTGCTGCAATCGAAACGGCATTTTGAGTTGGATGATGACGACATTCGCGGCCAGTTGCGGCGATTGCGCGATTTGCTGGCGGAGCGTTTGGTGTTTGACAAAAATGAGTTGCAGGCGGCGGTGGCGTTTGCGGTGCGCGTGCAATTCGACTTGTTGACGAAGCCGGGCGCGGCGCTGGCACAATTGATTTATTCGCATTCGCCGCAGCGGCGGAAAGCGGATATCATTGTTATTCTCGAAGGGGTGGATGAAAACCATGAGCTGGTCGGCGCGATCAAAAATGTATTGGCGGAAATTCCCGGCGGGCTGCTGACGAAAGAAGAATTTGCGGTGTTGTGCCAGCGCGCCGAAAGTAAAATTTATGGCGCGCATCCGGTTCCGGCCCTCATCGCGGATTTGCACGCTTATCAACAATTTTGCACAAGTCTCGGCCCGGCGGCCTCGATGCGGCTCCAGCAACAAACTGTATTGCAGATGCTGCGCGAACGGGGCTTGCACGAGCTTGCAGAAAAAGCGCTGCCGGAATTGACGACACAGCGGTGGTGGGCAGTAACCGATCTCGCCCCTGTGCTCGAGCGCGCACTGGCGCTGCCAAGTTTACCGCGGGCCGTGCCGTCGGTGACGGAGGCCGAACTAAATCGCGTTGTGCAAGTGGCGGCGGTGCAAATAGAAAATTTACTGTCGGCTGCGCCGAGCGTAGAAAATGAAATGCCGGAGCCGCCGTCCGCCGCAGCACAAACATCTTTGAATTTAGTCGAGCCGAGCGCCGCGACATTTGCTGTGCCGTCCATTTCTGCCAATGGAAAAGAAGATGAGGAAATCGTAACGGCTCCGATTGAAACCCCGATCACCACAACGCCAGTGCCGGATAACCTCGCGCCGCCGGCGAGCAGCCAGCCACCGGACATTCCACCGTCCGAGGAGAGTGAATTTGAGGAAGTCGATCTGCACGCGATCTTGCAAGTTGAAGAAGCCGCGATTCCAACACGCAAAACGGTTTATCCGGACGCCGTGGAGGAGCCGCTGATGGTGACGCATGCCGCGCTGGAAGCACAGCCGCCCGGCCCGTATCCGTCGATCACACGGTTGATCGACGGCAAAAGCCGGCAGGCATTTATCAAAAAAGTTTTTCACCGCGATCTCGATGCTTATCTCGGCTTTATCGAAGCGCTGGAAGCGACGCAAACGTGGAAGGAAGCGAAGGCGCTGCTGGACGGCACGTTCAAACAGCGCAAAGTCAACCCCTTCTCCAAAGAAGCGGTGCACATGAGCGATTTGGTGTTTAGCCGTTATTTTAAGCGCGGGGCCAAATGAGAAATGGCAATGCCGGGTGATTTTCTCTCCGCGCGAACCCTGTTCGTAAACCAACATGATGTTGCACCCATGCCGGCATGGCGTTAAAATAAAAGACTTGATTTTTCAATCTGAAGTTTTCATATTACTCCGAGATATTTAGCGGCAGGCCAATTGGGTACAGCCATCTTGAGATTGGCATGAGGCGCTTTCAAGCAACAAGCAGAATTAGCATGAAGAACAACGCGACCGGCGAAGACCACAAGATCGAGTTGGTGCGGTTGCCATGTTTCTCCAGAAAAGTGATGCTGCGCTGCTTTGCTGGCAAGGTTTCCACTAAAATTCAAGAAGTCTCGTTTTCGCAAGTTGGCGAAAGGCTGCGAAAGCTTTTAACCATCCTGACGAAACAAAAATCTTGCACCAAAATCGCTAAATTTCACGGTTTGGTTTACATTTAACTGGGGCTGGAAATTTATTTTGTATCGTATAAACCAAGTTAGGCAAAGTTCGAGACAAAAAGTTGGTGCACGGTCATAAATATCTTGGTGGCGGCGAACTATAAGACGACTCGGCAAGACATAAACGATCCGGAAACGCCGAACGATAAAGCGGCTCGGTAAAGAATAAATTATCGTGCAGTAGATATTAGTTGTACGAAATCTAGGAGAAGCATCATGTCTCAGGATGAAAAGCACGTAGTACTATTTGATGAGCATGGTACACCTACTTTCGTCGAAGAACGTGAGAGTGATTCATTTGTTGGTATAAGCTGTCTTTATGCGACGGAAGATGAATTTGCGATATTCAATGCTTGCGATACTGTCTTCGGACTCTCAAATGTCAGACGACGAAAGAATAATCGGATTAGTAAAAGTAATGCACTTGAAATAGCAAAGTGCGTAGGAACAAAACCTATTCAAATAGTCGTAAATAAAATAGATCTTCGCAATTCTGAATTGTAGTCAACCGCGCAGGAATACGAGGCATTTGGGAATAACGCTCGAACAAAACACAGAGGTGTCAGAAATCGACCGCTAGCACAAATACTTCATACAAAAATGTTAGATACTTGTCTATTTCAGTCCATTGTAAACGATTTAGAAAAAAAATCTAATAAAAACTGTCACTATGAACTATTCATTGATAATTGGTCTTTCCCCAAGAACGATGACGAAATTTCACTCGAATATCGCAGTGAATCCCTTGAGCAAAAGATTCAAGCTTTACTCTCAAAATTAAACAAAGGGATAAAAATTTCGATATCCCATTTGAACGTATTGAAAGAGGACTCTAAAAGAAAAAGATTCATCGATGTATTAGCAAGTATTGTGAGTCGAGCATACTTGAAGCCAAATCATGAAAGGGCATCAGAAGATCCAATAGAAGTATTAGCCAATCTTTCGGGAAGTAATTTTCGCGAAGACGATATCACAGCTTATGAAGTTCAGTTTATGAAAAAATTCATGAGCATGCATTCACAAATCTAAAGCTAGACAATCAACGGTAGTTATTTGTCATAGTAATTTTGCTAACGCCGTGCTTCAGCCGACACGAAAAACTGCGTGGTGGTTTTGCGAACGGTCTCGGCGCGCAGCTGAGCAATGGTGTTAGACGTTTCCTGCGCGCATCCTTTAACCGGCAGCCACCGAAAGACAAAGAATTGAAAATGACCATCAAAGAATCGCTCGGCTTCACGGTGCTTTCCTTGCTCATGCCGTGTCTTCTCTTTGGCCTGCAAACCGGTTGCAAAACCGACCAACCCATCGCTGCAGAACTGCAAAGTCTCCAAGGAACATGGGAGGGCTTCGCACTGAGGCAAGAAGCGCCGGGCGGACCATTTGTTAAATCGGCCGACACCATCACCATCACGATCACCGGCAATTCATTCCACTTTCACCGGGACCCGAACTTTTGGTTTGAGACGACAATTACATTGCCCGCAGGCACAGCCCCACAGCAGCTACACGCCACAATCAAAGATAATGCGCCGTCCCAAGGTAGTAATGCCATCGGCAAAGTGGTTGTCGCCCTCGTCAAGATTGAGGAGGGGACACTGACCCTGGCTGCGGGAGGTGACGGTTCCGAAGAGGCGCCGATAAGCTTTGAAGATGAAAATGTTACGCGCTACGAACTCCGGAAGGTTCAACCTCAAAAAAAGAATACCCAACCACCCAGAACCAAATGAACTGGAAACGCCTAACCAGGCGCTGAGCTTGGTGTTATCCCGCATTTCCAACTCAAGGAGCGCTACAAACATGGCAGTGACTCTCAAGAATACTCTCGCGCAACTGAAATCTCTTGGCGACGAGAAGCGCCGGGCGCATAACAAAAAGAATGGCGCTGGGGACAATCAGTTCGGCGTCCCGCTGGGTGACATCCGAAAGCTCGCTGCGAAGATCAAGACCGACGACAAATTGGCCACCGCGCTTTGGGACACCGGGAACATCGATGCCCGGCTCCTGGCAATCCTCCTGATCAAGCCCCAAAGCCTGTCGCGCGACGAGATGGATCGGATGGTGCGGGCCGCTAACTTTGTGCAAGTTGCAGAGTGGATGAATTCCTATATTGTCAAGAACCATCCCGACAAGGAGTCGCTTCGCCAGGCGTGGATGAAGGATGATGACCCCTGGGCTGCGCGCGCCGGATGGAGCCTGACGTCAGAGCGAGTCGCGAGGAATCCGGACGGGCTCGATCTGCTCGCGCTGCTGGACCGGATCGAGTCTGAAATGGGGAGCGCGGCTGCGGAAGTGCAATGGACGATGAATGCCTGTCTTGCCGGAATTGGAATTCACTTTCCCAAGCATCGCCAGCGCGCCCTCGCCATCGGCGAAAAATTGGGAATCTATCGCGACTATCCAGTTTCCAAGGGTTGCACCTCACCCTTCGCCCCGATCTGGATCAACGAAATGGTGCGCCGGCAAGGTTGAGCCATTGAACGATCTCCCACGCGGGATGTCCAATTTTCGTGATCCCAGTCATTGATAGTGTGTTATTCGTCCACATTCATTGAATCACCCCAAAAAGGAGAGAGCACCCCATGACGAAGAGAAATAAAATCATCTATTGGATTTCTACGCTCTGGCTTGCAACAGGAATGCTTGCAACGGGAATATTACAGCTATTCAAAGTGCAAGCGGAAGGCGCGGTGGCGCCGCCCGGAGTATATGGTATTGCCCTTTTGGGCTATCCGATCTATTTTCTAACCCTGCTGGGCATTTGGAAAATTTTGGGCGTTGTCGCCTTACTGATTCCTAAATTTCCTTTACTAAAGGAATGGGCTTATGCCGGCTTTTTCTTTGCCATGTCCGGAGCGGCATTTTCACATATTGCCTTGGGCCACGCCGTGAATGAAATATTTCCTTCGTTGTTGCTTCTCACCCTGACGGTGGTCTCGTGGTATTTTAGACCGGCAGATAGAAAAATAAGTTCGTTGATCAATAAGTGATTCACGACGCGGTCGAGCCGTAACCCTACGGGCGCAGCCAAAAAGATTAACAGGAGAAAACAGAGCAAACAGAGAAGGCAATGATTGGGAATTTCTCTTTAGCTTTTTAATCGCGGTTTTCTCCGGGTTAAAAATCTTTGCTTTTATTGCACACATTATACTTGTTAGAGACGACGCCAGTTTTCAGACAAGAGGCCAGGGAAAAGCGCTATGACATTTTTTTGTTTTTTCGTGCCTTCGTGTCTTTCTGGTTAAAGAATTTAGTGAGCTTTTGAAATAAATTCAGGCAATTATACGCTTGACACACCTATTCAACGGAGGTAATATAAAAGTATGAACAACATGAATAGCAATAAAAAGAAGTTGGCACCGGAACAACGTGAAGAGCTGCTCCGCGCGTTGAAAGCCCGTTTTGAGAAAAACCTGAGCCGCCACAAAGGACTTGAATGGGCTAAAGTAAAAACCCGGCTGGAAGCTGATCCGGAAAAGCTGTGGTCACTCAATGAAATGGAAAGAACCGGCGGTGAGCCGGATGTTGTTGGCCGGGATAAAAAGACGGGCGAATACATTTTTTATGATTGTTCCGCGGAAACTCCTGCCGGCCGCAGAAGTGTTTGTTACGACCGCGAAGCGCTGGCGTCGAGGAAAGAACATAAACCGAAAAATAGCGCTATGGATATGGCGGCTGCCATGGGCATTGAGCTTTTATCGGAAGAACAATATCGCGGGCTGCAGCAACTTGGAAGCTTCGATTTGAAAACCTCGAGCTGGGTGAAAACACCTGCTGATATCAGAAAACTCGGCGGCGCCCTCTTTTGTGATCGGCGCTACGACACCGTTTTTGTTTATCACAACGGCGCAGAATCTTATTATGCCGCCAGGGCGTTCCGTGGCGCGCTACGGGTCTAAATATTGCGCCGACCGCTAAATTTGAATTTGAGAACGGATCGCGCAAAAGCGAGGAATGCAAAAGACAAGGTCTTGTCCGTAAACGTTGGCTGGCAATTTAAAGCGCGTTGACAGCCAACCCCAAGCCGGTGATGAACCATCGACCGGCTTTTTCATTTTTGCCGAGTAACCGTCATTTGTTTTCATTCTTTAGCAAAACCGTTTCCACTTCTTGTGTCACCGCCGCACTCACGGCGCGGGCCTCACGGAGCAGCGTGTCGAGCTGCGCTTTGATGGCATCTGAGAAAACCTTGTCTTTGATGTGAGGCAGATTAATCCGCACGTTGTAAACTGCGCCCTGCACGCCGGCGTGGGCCATGAGCGCGCCGACGCCGGCATCGCTCAGCATCGCGGTGTTGCCTGCCTGCGCCGCGCTGAGGCAGAGATCGAGTGCCTCACGGCAGAGTTTGGCGGTTTGCAGCGGCACTTGCGTCGCGTGTTGGTAACCGGCTTCCATCGCCTCACGCCGCAAAGCCTGTTGCTCCGGCGAATCTTTCGGCAAACGCATCGCCTCGAGCACGGCATTGAAAGCCTGTGTGTCGGCATCCACTGACGCGAGCAACTGATCTTTGATCGCCTGCGCTTTTTCGGCGAGCGTGTTCAACGCCTCATATTTGGCGTCAAACTCGGGTTTGCCAATAGAGAGATTTGCCACCATCGCCGCGAGCGCCGCACCGAGTGAACCGGCCAGCGCGGCAATCGAACCGCCGCCGGGCGCGGGCGTGTCACGCGAAACTTCATCGACGAAATCGGTCACTTTTTTATTCACCAGTAGGCCCTCAAACACCGGCAGGCCGATCACTTTTTTGTCGATATCAAATTCCGCCACATCGCGCAGGCCGAGCGATTGCGCTGCGGTTTCGACGACGTCACGATACGGAATGCCGGAGGATTTTTGCATCCGGCGCAAATAGAATTTGCCGGACTCCAACATTGCCTCATACGGCACCACGCCGACGATCTCGGAGCCGGTGACGACGAGGCCGCGTTGCCGCGCCTGTTCGCGGGCCGCTTCGAGCACGAGATGCGCCGGCGAAATTTTGTAGTTGGTCAAATTGATCGAGATTTGCGCGCGCTGATATTTTTCCACTACCCAGCCGACGGCTTTAACGTGGGTGAATTGGCCGTCGTCATAAACTTCTTTGCCGGCAAATTCGTTGTCGCGATAGCCGAGCTCGCGATAACGCGCGGCTAAATCCTTGCCATGGACGTCGCGATAATGTGCGGCCAACTCGTCAAAAGTGCCTGCAACAAAATCGCATGGCCCGCAGGGAAATTTATTGGCTTCAAATTTTACCAGCTTTCCTTTATAATAGAAAGGCGAAATATTGCCGCTGCGTTTGTGCCGGCCGCGCTCGCGCAGCGCATACGCAATGTCATCCGCGTAACGTTTGTCCGTGGTGTTGAGATTGATGTTGTACGCAATCAAAAAATCGCGTGCGCCGACAACCGTCGCGCCGCTTTTTGCATTAAAAGTCCGCGGTCCGAAGTCCGGGGTCCAATTGGGATCAGCGAGTTTCTGCGGCAGGCCTTCATATTCGCCGGCGCGAATATGAGCGAGATTTTTTCGCTCCGGGCGCGTGGCGGCGTATTCATAAAGATAAACCGGAATCTGCAACTCCTCACCGAGGCGGCGGCCCACCTCGGTGGCGATGATGACGCAATCCTCCATCGTCACTCCAGCAACCGGAATGAACGGGCACACATCCAATGCGCCCATCCGGGCATGGCTGCCGCGATGTTTCGACATGTCGATCAGTTCGCTCGCGCGTTTGGCCGCCCGAAAAGCGGCTTCTTTCACGGCTTCGGGACTGCCGATGAAGGTCACGACCACGCGATTCGTATCCGCGCCGGGATCGACGTCCAACAATTGGATATCTTTGACGGATTCGATTTGATCGGTGATTTGTTTGATGAGGCTCGCGTCACGACCTTCGGAAAAATTGGGGACGCATTCGATAAGTTGCTTCATTTTTAAAACCTTTGAAGTTTGCAGAAATTACCGCCCGGGCCCTCAAAGCGCCGGGCCGTTTTGAGCTGTTTTAGAATTTGAAAAGATGGTGAAACTTATCACAAAATTCAAGCGTTTTCACGGATTTTTAACTTGATTTTTGACTGCGGTCGCTTTAATTTGGAAAACCGTTTAAACGTTATTTAACCGTCTCTATTTCTACTTAGCCATATTTAAAATTGTGCCCACGAAATACACGAAAAGCTTTTTAGTGTAATTGGCGTGTTTAGTGGGCCACGCAAGGTAATCTGACTAAGCCGAGCTATTTTTCCGTATTTTGCAATGGCCGCGACTTTATTCAAAAACGCCGTACTGGTAACGATGAACCCCGGCCGCGAGGTTTTGCGCGGTGATTTGCTGGTGCAGGATGATCGCATTGTTGAAATCACTAGCAATGGCCAATCCGGTAATGGCGGAAAAAGCGACCGTACGATCGACGCGAGCCGGTGGGCCATTTTACCAGGATTCATTCAAACGCATATTCATCTCTGCCAAACGCTGTTTCGCAACCAAGCTGAAGATTTGCCTTTGCTCGATTGGTTGCGCCGGCGAATCTGGCCGTTCGAGGCGGCGCATGATGCGGCATCGATGCGCGCTTCGGCAAGGCTCGGCATTGCGGAGTTGTTGGCGGGCGGCACAACGACAATTCTCGATATGGGCAGCGTGCGGCATTATGAAGTCGTCTTTGCCGAACTGGAAAAATGGGGCCTGCGCGCGGTCGGCGGCAAGTGTATGATTGATACGGGCGTTGGTGTTCCGCCGGGATTGTTGGAAAAAACCGGCAATTCATTGCAAGAAAGCCGCGAACTTTACCAAACGTGGCATGGCGCCGCGAATGGGCGATTGCGTTATGCGTTTGCGCCGCGCTTTTCTCTTTCGTGTACCGAATCATTGTTGCGCGAGGTGGGCACGATGGCGCGTGATCTCGGCTGCATGATTCACACACACGCGGCAGAAACGGCGGCGGAGGAAGAGGCTTTGTTGCAGGAGAAAAAACAGCGCAGCATCGATTTTTTTCGCGCGATGGGAATTGCCGGCGCGCATTGTTGCTTCGCGCACGGCGTGCAGGTGAATGCGCGCGAGATTACTGAACTGGCGCAGGATCGAACGGGCATCACGCATTGTCCCGGCTCGAATGCGAAATTGGCGAGCGGCATCGCGCCAATTTTAAAAATGCACCAGGCCGGCGTGCGGCTCGGCCTCGGCGCGGATGGCGCCGCTTGCAACAATCATCTCGATATTTTTGCCGAAATGCGGCTGGCGGGATTTCTGCAAAAATTGCAACACGGCGCTTTGGCGCTCTCGGCGCAGGCCATTGTGGAGATGGCGACGATTGACGGCGCGCGGTGTCTCAACTGGGACGATGAAATCGGCAGCTTGGAGGTCGGCAAGAAAGCGGATTTGGTGGCGATCAATTTGGACGCGCCGCATGTATATCCGCTGCCGCCGGAAAATATTTATGCGCAAATCGTTTATGCGGCCAAGAGCAGCGACGTGCGCCTGACGATGATCGACGGGCGCATTTGTTTTGAAAATGACGAAGTCAACCGCATGGATGCCGGTGCGACGCTGGCAACGGCGGCATTGGAATGGAAAAAACTGTTGCAGCGCGCCGCAATAGCGGGGTAAAAATGAGCAATAATATTGTGAGGGTCGCGATTGGAACTTTGCGCCCGCCAAAAGTTGAAGCGGTGCGCACGACGATGAACAAGGTGATGGGATTGCTCGGCCACCGGGCGGAGTCAATCAGTTATATCGCGCGCGAAGTGGAAAGCGGCGTTTCGGCGATGCCGCTGTCGGTGCAGGAAATTCGCCGCGGCGCCTGCAATCGCGCGCTCGAAGCGCGGCGGCTGGTGGCGGAAGAGTCGGGGCCGGTGGATTTTGCGGTCGGATTGGAAGGGGGCTTTTTTATTTTGAGCGCCGAAGATAAAGAGCATATTCATTTGCAAAGCTGGGCGTTTGTGCATCATCACGGCGTCGGTCATTACGGCAGCTCGATGAGTATGCCGGTGCCGATGGCGGTCGCGCGCGAAGTGTTCGACCACAAAAAAGAATTGGGAGAAGTGATCGACGATTTTGCGAAGCGCAAAGATGTGCGCAATCAAGATGGCGCCTTCGGCGTTTTTAGCCTTGGCCTGCTGACGCGGCAACAGGCTTTTGAATTAGCGTTGCTCGGCGCGCTGGCGCCGTTTTATCACTCCAAACTTTACCATTCTCCATGACCTGTTGGCGTTGGAAAGCGCCGGTCTATTCTTTTGCCCGCCGCCATCTGCCGTTGTTTCGTCACCTGCTTGAAGCAGAAAAAAATAATCTCGCCAAACTTGTGCAACCATTGCCGCCGCTGCCCGGCGCGCATCTCGACCTCGGCAGCGGCACCGGTGATCATCGCGCCATTTTGCCGGCCACGCCGCAGCGCGTCGCCGTTGATTTTGATTTTGCGATGTTAAAACGGAATTCGCAAACGTATCGTGTCATTGCGCGTGCGGAAGAATTGCCTTTTCAGGAACAATCTTTTTCATTCATTGCGGCCATTGGCCTGTTCGAGTATCTCGCGGCGCGGGAAAAGTTTTTTGACGAAGTGCGGCGCGTTTTGCGAACGGGAGGCTATTTTCTTTTCACCTCATCGCCGCCGCAGTGGGCGAATCGCATGCGATTGGTGTGGGGGGAAAGGTTGTATTTCTGTTCCGAGCAGCGATTGCGCGATATTTTAAAAGCGACCGGCTGGCGGGTGGTTGCGCATGAGCGCAGTTGGTTGCAAGAGCAGTGGCTGGTGGTTCCGGCGGCATAAACACACGGACAGCACAAAGTTTCAGCAAAAATAAGCGCTTCTGCTTGGAATTTTGCGGACGTTTCGCTTGACATTTAATAAATTTTAAATTATATTCATACCATTTCATTGGGCTCGCTTGATGAGCCATCCTGCACAAAGATCTGATCAATTTAAAAGTCTTTAACTAACCACGGGAGCAGCGATGCAGGCTGTTATTGAAAAGCTGAAAGCAAGCGTGCTGAAGACGCAGGTATGGAAGTCGATGTTTCGGCACGATTATGAGGATTCGCAGCGCAACCGATTGCTGCAAGTTTTGGATAATATCTGGTTGCATTTGCATCCCACCAAATTGCCGCGCCACGGCGCCTATCTCCGTTTTACCTGGTGCATGGGAGGAATCACTTTCCTCCTCTTTTTAGTTACCGCGGTTACCGGCGTGTTGCTGATGTTTTACTATCGCCCAACCGCGGAATATGCGTTTGCGGATATGAAGTATCTGCAATTCGACGTGCCGTTCGGCATGTTCCTGCGCAACATGCACCGCTGGGCTGCGCACGGCATGGTTATCGCCGTGTGGCTGCACATGTTCCGCGTTTTTCTCACCGGCTCTTACAAACCCCCGCGCGAATTTAATTGGGTCGTCGGCGTGATTTTGTTGACGGTGACGCTGCTGCTTTCCTTCACCGGCTACTTGTTGCCGTGGGATCAACTTTCCATTTGGGCTGTGACCGTCGGCACGAACATGGCGCGCGCCACGCCGCTGCTCGGACACGAAGGCCCGTTTGGACCCGAGCTTGGCATGAAACCCGACAACGACGTGCGTTTCATGTTGCTCGGCGGCACGCAAGTCGGGCCTCCAACTCTTTTACGTTTTTACGTTCTGCATTGCATTTTCCTGCCGCTCTTTTTGGCGATTTTTATTGCCGTGCACTTCTGGCGCGTGCGTAAAGACGGCGGCATTTCTGGCCCGCTGTAAAAAGCAAAAGGCAAGTTGACTGAGGAGAATAAATGGAAAATTTAAAATATATCTTGAGCAACTCCGACAATATTCCCATTGTCGCCTTGCTCTTCATTATGATATTTTTTGTTTGGCTGTGGTGGCGCGAGGCCAGCCGCATGGACAAGCGTCTCGACGCGGGTGAATGGGATAAAATCCGCGCCGAAGGCCAGGACAAAATTCACGTCTGGCCGTATCTCACCCGCAACGAATTTCTCTGCTCGCTCGCCGTCATGGTCGTGCTGACGGTGTGGTCGATCGTGCTCGACGCGCCGCTGGAAGAGCCGGCGAATCCGAGCCGCACGCCTAATCCTTCCAAAGCCCCGTGGTACTTTCTCGGCCTGCAAGAAATGCTGGTGTATTTCGATCCGTGGATTGCCGGCGTTGTGCTGCCCACTATCATCATCGTTGGTTTGATGGCGATTCCGTACATCGACAAAAACCCGAAAGGCAACGGCTACTACA